>NZ_JBEXTV010000004.1:0-215999 GCF_040628835.1 Streptomyces sp. NPDC006134
AACCACCGGAGGAATAATCCGGTGGTTCACAGCGTCCTCGCTGTGTTTATTTCAAAGGAACCACGTCCCGGCGGATGCCGGAGACGGGGTATCAACATATCTGGCGTTGACTTTTGGCACGCTGTTGAGTTCTCAAGGAACGGACGCTTCCTTTGTACTCACCCTCTCGGGCTTTCCTCCGGGCGCTTCCCTTCGGTCTTGCGTTTCCGACTCTATCAGATCGTTTTCCGATCCGATTTCCTCGGTGCTTTCCAGGTTCCCGCTCTCGCGTTTCCCTTTCCGGCGCTTCCGACTCTATCAGATCCTTTCGGGCCTGATTCCCAGTCAGAGGGGGTTGTCTTCGCAGCCCTTGGGCCGTTCCGACGAGTGAGACTTTAGCGGATTCCCGGCTCCCGAGCTAATCGGGGGCCGCGTCCTTTCGAACGTGGATTCCTCATTCCGTGAATACGCACGCCAAGAACACGACGGCAGATCGACTGCTCGTCGGGAGTGGGTTGGTACTCGCGGAATGGCTGTCCGGGGACCGACCAAGATCGGCGCTCACGTCGGACAACTCGGAGAACAGTACGGATGCGGGCGGGGCGTGTCAACCCAGGGACGGGGTGGCCCCTGGAGGCGTACGCTGAGGGACATGACGACGCGTACGTGCACCCTTCAGTGGTGGGCCGCCTGACGGCGGCCGCGCTCACGTACGCACTCGACGGCCGCCGCCTCGGCGGCCGTTTTCGTATCTCCCTCCAGGGAGCGGCCGGCGGACGGCGGCGGCCCCGACCAGGAGGTGGAGAGATGACGCGAGTTTTCAGCGGGGTCAAGCCGACCGGGCATCTGACGCTGGGGAACTACCTGGGGGCCATGCGGCAGTGGGTCGCGGTGGACCAGCACCGGGCGGACGCGCTGTTCTGCGTCGTGGACCTGCACGCGCTGACCGTGGAGCACGATCCCGCGCGGGTGCGCAGGCTCAGTCGGCAGGCGGCGTCGCTGTTGCTGGCGGCGGGGCTGGATCCGCAGGTGTGCACCGTGTTCGTGCAGAGCCATGTGGACGAGCACGCGCGGCTGTCGTATCTGCTGGAGTGCGTCGCGACCGACGGGGAGATGCGGCGGATGATCCAGTACAAGGAGAAGGCCGCGCGGGAGCAGGAGCGGGGCGGGAGTGTGCGGCTGTCGCTGCTGACGTATCCCGTGCTGATGGCGGCGGACATCCTGGCGTACGGGGCCGACGAGGTGCCGGTGGGGGACGACCAGGCCCAGCATGTGGAGCTGGCGCGGGATCTGGCGGTGCGGTTCAACCATCGGTACGGGCACACGTTCGTGGTGCCGAAGGCCACGGTGCCGGGGGTGGCGGCGCGGGTGATGAATCTGCAGGAGCCGGTGTCGAAGATGGGGAAGAGCGACGACAGCGGGCCGGGGATCGTCTATCTGCTCGACGAGCCGGACGTGGTGCGGAAGAAGGTCATGCGGGCCGTGACCGACAGTGGGCGGGAAGTCGTGTACGACCGGGAGGCCCGGCCGGGGGTGGCGAATCTGCTGGAGATCCTCGCGGCCTGCACGGGTGGGAACCCGGAGGAGCTGAGCGGTGTATATGAGTCGTACGGCGCCTTGAAGAAGGACACCGCGGAGGCCGTGGTGGAGGTGCTGCGGCCGGTGCAGGCGCGGCACAAGGAGCTGTGCGCGGATCCCGGCTATGTGGAGGGGGTGCTGCGGGATGGTGCGGAGAAGGCCCGGGCGATGGCGCGGCCGACCGTGGACGCCGCTTACCGGGCGATCGGGTTGCTGCCGCCCGTCGCGGAGTCGGCGGGTCCGGTGGGGACGGTGGTGAACGCGGCCCGGTAGGCGCGGGGGCTGGTGGCGAGGCGCGAGGCGAAGTGCTGGCGCATCGTGACCTCGCTGCCGAAACCCGCGCGGCGGGCGACCTCGGGCATGGGGAGGTCGGTGCGTTCCAGGAGGCGCTGGGCCGCGGCGAGGCGCTGGTCGAGGAGCCAGCGCAGGGGGGTGGTGCCGGTCGCCGCGGTGAAGTGGCGGGCGAAGGTGCGCGGGGACATGCCGGCGCGGGCGGCGAGGCCGGCGACGGTGAGGGGTTCGTGGAGGTGGCGCAGGGCGTGTTCGCGGACGGCGGCCAGGGCGTCGGCGTCGCGGTCCGCGCGGGGGGTGGGGTGTTCGATGAACTGTGCCTGGGTTCCGGTGCGGAAGGGGGCCGTGACCATGGAGCGGGCGATGGTGGCGGCGGCCTCGGCGCCGTGGGCGAGGCGGACGAGGTGGAGGCAGAGGTCGATGCCGGCGGCCGTGCCCGCGGAGGTCCAGATGCCGTCGTCCTCGATGAACAGGGCGTCGGGGACGACGGTGACGTGGGGGTGGTGGGCGCGGAAGAGGTCGACGAGGTTCCAGTGGGTGATGGCACGGCGGCCGTCGAGGAGGCCGGCCTGGGCGAGGGTGAAGGCGCCGCCGCACAGGGCGGCGATGGGGGTGCCGCGGGCGTGGGCGCGGCGGAGGGCGTCCAGGACGGGGGCGGGTGCGGGGGTGAGGTGGTCGTCGAGGCCGGGTACCAGGACGAGGTCGGCCCGGGTGAGCCAGGCCAGGGTGCGGTCGGGGTGGAGGGTGAGGCCGCCGCGCATCGGGACGGGGGCGGCGTCGGCGGCGACTCTGCGGAGGGTGAAGGAGGGGACGCCGCGGTCGGTGCGGTCGGTGCCCCAGACCTCGGTGATGACCGAGGTGTCGAAAGCGCGGATGCCGGGGAAGGCGACGAGGGCCACACGGTGCATGTGTGGCACTAAACCATCGAACGATGACTTTCCCGCCTCTGGGACGGGCGGCTCGGCGGCGGGATGCTCTGTGGCATGGAGATCGCGAAGAACGCAGCGCTGGTGGTCGTCGACGTGCAGAAGGGCTTCGACGAGGCCGGCTTCTGGGGGCCGCGGAACAACCCGGGGGCCGACGGGAACATCGCCGCGCTCATCAACACCTGGCAGGCGGCGGGGCGGCCGGTCGTCTTCGTCCGGCACGACTCGCCGAAGCCTCAGTCGCCGCTGCGGCCGGGGCAGGAGGGCAACGGCTTCAAGGACTACGTGGAGCAGCGGCGCGGGAAGGGGACGGGGCGCGAGCTGCTGGTGACGAAGACGGTCAACTCGGCGTTCTACGGCACGCCGGGTCTGGACGCCTGGCTGAGGGCGGAGGGGATCTCGCAGGTCGTGGTGGCCGGGATCCAGACCAACATGTGCGTGGAGACGACCGCGCGGATGGGTGGGAATCTCGGGTACGACGTGGTGGTGGCGTACGACGCGACGTACACCTTCGATCTGGCCGGGCCGTTCGGCTGGCGACTCGGTGCGGAGGAGGTGGCGCGGGCGTCGGCGGTGTCGCTGCACGGGGGCGGGTTCGCGCGGGTGGTGCTCACGGAGGAGATCGTGGGCGCGGCGGGGTGACCGCCCCCGGCGTGCGGCGGTGGGTCAGCCGTTGTTGCCGGAGGCGAGTTCGCGGCTGCGGTCGCGGGCGGCTTCGAGGGCGGCGATGAGGGCGGCCCGTACGCCGTGGTTCTCCAGTTCGCGGATGGCGCTGATGGTGGTGCCGGCGGGGGAGGTGACGTTCTCGCGGAGCTTGACCGGGTGTTCGCCGCTGTCGCGGAGCATCGTCGCGGCGCCGATGGCGGACTGGACGATCAGGTCGTGGGCCTTGTCGCGGGGCAGGCCGAGGAGGATGCCGGCGTCGGTCATGGCTTCGACCAGGTAGAAGAAGTAGGCCGGGCCGGAGCCGGAGAGGGCGGTGCAGGCGTCCTGCTGGGACTCGGGGACGCGGAGCGTCTTGCCGACGGCGCCGAAGATCTCCTCGGCGTGGGCGAGGTGCTCGGCGGTGGCGTGGGTGCCGGCGGAGATGACGGACATCGCCTCGTCGACGAGGGCGGGGGTGTTCGTCATGACGCGGACGACCGGGGTGCCGGGGGTGAGGCGCTCCTCGAAGAAGGCGGTGGGGATGCCCGCGGCGCCGCTGATGACCAGGCGGTCGGCGGGGATGTGGGGGGCGAGTTCGTCGAGGAGGGCACCCATGTCCTGCGGCTTGACCGTGAGGATCAAGGTGTCGGCGGTCTTGGCGGCCTCGGCGTTGGTGACCGGGGTGACTCCGTGGCGGGCGCGGAGTTCTTCGGCCCGTTCCGGGCGGCGGGCGGTGACCAGGAGGTCGGCCGGGGCCCAGCCTGCTCGGATCATTCCGCTGAGCAGGGCCTCACCGATCTTGCCGGTGCCGAGGACTGCGACTTTCTGCGTCATGGTGCGGGTGCCCTCCGGGGGTTGCGTCGTCCGGGTTCATCCTCGCACCGGGGGGCGGGGGGTGGGGTGGGTGTCCGGTGGGCGGGACGGTGGGAGGGACGGTGGGGCCGAGGCCGCGTGGGGCGGTGCGGGGCTGCCCGGAGTGGGAGGGCTACGGGGCGGTGGCGAGCAGGAGGAGCACGTCGTAGACCTCTTCGACGATGCCGTCCGGGAAGGTCCGGAGCAGGTGCTCGCGTTCCTCGGCGAGGTAGGCCGCGCTGCGCTCCTCGCCGGCGACCAGGAAAAAGGAGTGGCTGCCGAGGTTGGCCAGGTGGGTGTCGATCGGTACTCGGCGGCTCCAGCGGACCACGTGACGGATGAGGTCCAGGCGGCCCGTGGGGTCGGCGATGCGCGGGGTGATCCTCTTCCCCTCGGTGGCGACGGCGGCCCCGAAGCGCCGTGTGGTGCGCTCGGCCGCCGCGGCGATCCACGGGACGTCGTCGGCGCCGACGTTCCACCACAGGGCGAGGGCGCCGCCCGGGCGCAGGACGCGCAGGGCCTCCGGTACGGAGCGGGCGGGGTCGGTCCAGTGCCATGCCTGGGCGTAGGTGAGGAAGTCGACGGAGGCGTCGGCGAGGGGGAGGGCGTCGCCGCTGCCGCGGACGACCGGACGTCCGGGAGGGTGTGGCGGAACCGGGCCGCCGTCCCGGCGCCGGGTTCGACGGCGATCACGTCGGCGATCACGTCGGCGCCGCGTGCGTGCAGCAGGGCGGTCGCGATGCCGGTGCCGGCGCCGACGTCCGCGACGCGGGAGCCGGTGAGGGGGCGGCCCGCCAGGTTCTCCACGGCGTCGAGGAGGGCGGGCGGGCAGGAGGGGCGGTTGGCTGCGTACTGGGCTGCGGCGGCGTTGAAGGCGTGGGCCCGGCTGGTGTGGGAGAGGCCCTCGGCGGCCGGGGTGGCGGGTGGTGGGGTCTCGGGTGTGGTGGGTGTGGTGGGTGTGGTGGGTGTGGTCATGCGGCCATGGTGGGGCGTGCAGGGCCGCGGCGTGGTGGGTTTTTCCGGTGCCGGGTGCGGGGTGACGCACGCGCGGCGGGGAGTCGGTGCCGGGCGGTGCGGGCCCGTGGCACGGCGGCGGGGCGGCCGGTCAGGAGCGGCGGCGCTTCTTGGTGGGGTTGCCCGAGCGGCGGGCGGTGCGCTTCTCGTGCTGCGCGCGGGCACGCTCGTACTCGGCCCGGTGCAGTTTCTCGCCGGGGGCCTCGGTGAGGGAGCGGAGGAAGTAGGCGGCGAGGGAGCCGATGAAGCCGACGGCCAGCAGGCCCCGGAGGGAGGCCTGGCGCTCGGGGTCGGGGCGGCTGGTGAAGCCGGCCCAGGTGTGGCGGAAGGCCAGGGCGCTGCACACCGCGAACATCACCACCATGAGCACCGTGACGAAACCGCCGACGTCGGCGAGCTGGAGGCCCTGGTAGGCGACGCGGAGGACGAGGCAGGAGGCGGCCGCTGCGGCGAGGGATCCCACGGCCACGGCGACGCGGCGGACGGTGTAGCCGCGGCCGTGGTCCACCCAGGTGGTGCCGAAGAAGCGGATGGGCTCCGGGCGGGGGCCGGTGGGGGGCGGGGAGCCCGCGGACACGTCCGGGATGCCGTTCTCTGCGCTCACGGGTCGATTATGGCGCCGGGAACGGCGGGGACCGCCGCGGGCTCCGGGCGGGGGCCGGTGGGGGGCGGGGAGCCCGCGAACACGTCCGGGATGCCGTTCTCTGCGCTCACGGGTCGATTATGGCGCCGGGAACGGCGGGGACCGCCGCGGGCTCCGGGCGGGGTCAGGCGCAGCGGGAGGCGACGTAGCCGTCGCTGCCCGTCCGCACGTACGCGTCGGAGACGTACTCGCCATCGCTGACGTTGTCCCAGATCCTGCTGGTGCCGTACGGGCCCGTCACCGTCTCGCCCGGCGTCTGGCAGTAGATCGGGACGCGGGCTCCCTCGGGCAGGACGCGCACGAGGGGGTAGCCAGTGCCGGGGCCGCTGCGGACGTTGAGGCGGACCCCCGGGGCGACCGGGTAGTAGCGCACGGCCGTGGCTGCCGCCATCGTCGTCATCACGGCGTCCGCGCCGTCCGTTTTGTCTGTGCTACCTGTGTTGTCGGCTTTATCGGTGTTGTCGGCCCGGATCTCGTCGGCGCGTTCTTCGGCATGGTCGACCGTCATGAGAACCTCCCCCGTCGGACCCCGCGGCGGTCACGGGGTCCCGTCGGCTCCCCTGCCTCACCTCATGAAACAGGAGTTCGTATCTTGCCCGGGAGGCTAGCAAGCCGCCTCGGTCCTGATCGAGACATCGATTAGGCTCCGTGCGTCGCGCGCGGACGGACAGCACGGGGGTGGGTCCCATGGCGGCATCGCACAGCACGGGAACGAATACGGGGGCGCGTACGGAAACGCGCGCGGAAGCGGAGCTTCCGGAATATGCCGGTCACTACCGCCTGGAGTCCGTTCTGGGGTCGGGTGGCATGGGGGTCGTGCACCTGGCCCGCAGCACCTCGGGGATGAAGCTCGCGGTGAAGGTCGTCCATGCCGAGTTCGCCAGGGACCCCGAGTTCAGAGGGCGGTTCCGGCAGGAGGTGGCCGCGGCACGGCGCGTCAGCGGTGCCTTCACCGCGCCCGTCGTCGACGCCGATCCGGAGGCCGGGCGGCCCTGGATGGCCACGTTGTTCATCCCGGGGGAAACCCTGGCGGAGCACGTGAAACGGAACGGGCCGATGGACCCGGCGCAGCTGCGTCGCCTGATGGCCGGGCTCGCCGAGGCGCTGCGCGACATCCACCGGGTCGGGGTCGTGCACCGGGATCTGAAACCGAGCAACGTCCTGCTCGCCGAGGACGGGCCGAAGGTCATCGATTTCGGCATCTCCCGCCCGTCGGACAGCGAACTGCGCACCGAGACGGGCAAGTTGATCGGCACACCGCCGTTCATGGCACCCGAGCAGTTCCGCCGGCCCCGGGAGGTGGGCCCCGCGGCCGACGTCTTCGCGCTCGGGTCGGTGCTGGTGCACGCCGCGACCGGGCGCGGACCGTTCGACTCCGACAGCCCCTACGTCGTCGCCTACCAGGTCGTCCACGACGAGCCCGACCTGACCGGCGTACCGGGGGAACTCGCTCCCCTGGTACGGCGGTGTCTGGCCAAGGAGCCCGCGGAGCGGCCGACGCCGGATCAGCTGATGCGCGAGCTGCGGTCGGTGGCGTCCTCCTACGACACGCAGGCGTTCGTACCGGAACGGCGGGCGGAGGACACGCCGCGGCCGACGTCCGGGGCGGCCGGGGCGTCAGAGGCGGCCGGGGCGTCAGGGGCGGCCGGGGCGTCAGGGGCGTCAGGGGCGTCAGGGGCGTCAGGGGCAACGGGAGCGTCAGAGGCTTTCGTGCCGGGGCGGTGGTTTCCGGGACGGCGGTTCGCGGAGCGGGGGTTCGCGGGACGGTGGTTCTCCGGGCGGCGGGGCAGGCGTGCGGTGCTGGTGGGGGGAGCGCTGGTGCTCGTCGCGGGCGGTGCGTTCGCCTTCCTGCGGCCGGCCGGTCCGGGGGACGCCGCGCCGCACGGGGCCCCCGCCGCGGCGGCGCGTTCCGCGTCCGGTCCCTGGCGGGCGGAGCCGGTGGTGCCGGACGGCGGTATGCCGCACTGCTCGTACGAGGCCGGGACGTTGTTCTGTGCCCAGCGAGGCGAGGTCTTCGCCCTCGACCCGTCCGACGGAGGTGTGCTGTGGCGGCGTTCCGTCGCCGCGCGGGTCACGAGCGGGCCGCCGGTGGTCTCGGGCGGGCTCGTCCGGCTCCCCGCGGGCCCGGACGGGCCCCCGGAGGCGTTCGATCCCGCGTCGGGCGCCACCGTCCGGCGGGCCGCCCCGCCCGCGCACGGCTCGGCCCGGTACGTCGGTGACATGCTGCTGTTCGCGGCGGCCGACGGCACCCTCGCCGGTGTGGACAGCGCCTCGGGACGTACGGCGTGGACCCGCCGGGCGGCGGGGCACAGCGGACCGTCGCTCACCTCGTTCGCGGGGGACCCGCTGGCCTATGTGACGAGCACGGCCAGCGACGGGTCCGGTACGCGGATCACCGCGGTCGTCCCGGAGACGGGAGAGGTGCGCTGGGAGGCGCGGCTCGGCGGGAGGCTGCGGCCGGTCGGGGCCCGGGACGGCTCCGACGGCTCCGGCGGCTCCCTCTGTTTCCTCGCCACCGACCGGCGTGACGGCGACACCGTCGCCCTCGTCCGGTACGACCCTCGGTCCGGCGCGTCGAGCCGGGTGGCGCTGCCCGTGCCCCGCCAGGACGTCCGTGCCACGGTCCGCGGGAACGTCGTGTACCTCCTCGGGGCGGGCGGCTCGCTGGAGGCCGTCGACATGGCCGCGGGCAAGCGGCTGTGGCACCTGGAGACCTCCGTGCCGCGCGGTTCCGCCCCCGTCTCCGACGGCCGCCATGTTTACCTGACCGCCCCCGACGGCCGGCTCCTCGCCGTCGACGCCGGTGACGGCAGGCTCGTCGGCCAGACTCCCGCGCGGCTCGGCACCGGCTCCGACCGGGTCGCCGCCGCCCTTCCCGAGCCGGTCCTCGCCCACGGCCACGTCTACGGCGGCGCCCCCGACGGCACGGTCTTCGCCGTGGACGCAGGGGACCCGTCGGCCTGGTAGGGCGCTGCCGGGGACCGCATGGCGTGCGAAAGGGCCGCCCGGGGGGCGGCCCTTCGGCAGGTGGGTGGTCAGGCGGGTGGCCGGTCAAGCAGGTGGCCGGTCAAGCAGGTGGCCGGTCAGGCGGGGGTCAGCCGAGCTTGCTGACGTCCCGCACCGCGCCCTTGTCGGCGCTGGTCGCCATCGCCGCGTACGCCCGCAGGGCCGCCGAGACCTTGCGCTCGCGGTTCTTCGGCGCGTACACGCCGTTCAGGGCCTGCTCGCGGCGGGCCAGCTCGGCGTCGTCGACCAGGAGCTCGATGGAGCGGTTGGGGATGTCGATGCGGATGCGGTCACCGTCCTCGACGAGGGCGATGGTGCCGCCGGAGGCCGCCTCCGGGGAGGCGTGGCCGATCGACAGGCCCGAGGTGCCGCCGGAGAAGCGGCCGTCGGTGACCAGGGCGCAGGCCTTTCCGAGACCGCGGCTCTTCAGGTACGACGTCGGGTAGAGCATCTCCTGCATGCCGGGGCCGCCCTTGGGGCCCTCGTAGCGGATGACGACGACGTCGCCCTCCTTGACCTGCTGGGTGAGGATCTTCTCGACGGCGTCCTCCTGGGACTCGCAGACGACCGCCGGGCCCTCGAAGGTCCAGATCGACTCGTCGACGCCGGCCGTCTTCACGACGCAGCCGTCGACGGCCAGGTTGCCGCGCAGCACCGCGAGGCCGCCGTCCTTGGAGTAGGCGTGCTCGGCGGAGTGGATGCAGCCGTTCTCGGCGTCCTCGTCGAGGGAGTCCCAGCGCTCGGACTGGGAGAACGCCTCGGCGGAGCGGACGCAGCCGGGGGCCGCGTGCCACAGCTCGACCGCCTCGGGGGACGGGGAGCCGCCGCGGATGTCCCAGGTCTTGAGCCAGTCGGCCAGGGACGGGCTGTGGACGGCGTGGACGTCCTCGTTGAGCAGGCCCGCGCGGTGCAGTTCGCCGAGCAGGGCGGGGATGCCGCCGGCGCGGTGCACGTCCTCCATGTAGTACGTGCGGTCCTTGGCGACGTTGGGCGCCACCTTGGCCAGGCAGGGCACGCGGCGCGAGAGGGCGTCGATCTCGGTCAGGCCGAAGGGGACGCCCGCCTCCTGGGCGGCGGCCAGCAGGTGCAGGATCGTGTTGGTGGAGCCGCCCATCGCGATGTCGAGCGCCATGGCGTTCTCGAACGCGGCGAAGGTGGCGATGGAGCGCGGCAGGACGGAGTCGTCGTCCTGCTCGTAGTAGCGGCGGGTGAGGTCCATGACCGTGCGGGCCGCGTTCTCGTAGAGCGCCCTGCGGGCCGTGTGGGTGGCCAGCAGCGAGCCGTTGCCGGGCAGGGAGAGGCCGAGCGCCTCGGTGAGGCAGTTCATCGAGTTGGCGGTGAACATGCCGGAACAGCTGCCGCAGGTCGGGCAGGCGTTCTCCTCGATGCGCAGGACGTCGGCGTCGGAGACCTTGTCGTTGGCGGCCTCGACCATCGCGTCGACCAGGTCCAGGGTGCGGACCGTGCCGTCGACGAGCGTGGCGCGGCCGGACTCCATCGGGCCGCCGGAGACGAAGACCGTGGGGATGTTCAGGCGCAGGGCCGCGTTGAGCATGCCCGGGGTGATCTTGTCGCAGTTGGAGATGCAGATCAGGGCGTCGGCGCAGTGGGCCTCGACCATGTACTCCACGCTGTCCGCGATCAGGTCGCGGGAGGGCAGGGAGTACAGCATGCCGCCGTGGCCCATCGCGATGCCGTCGTCGACGGCGATCGTGTTGAACTCGCGCGGGATGCCGCCGGCCTCCTTGACGGCCTCGCTGACGATCCGGCCGACCGGCGCCAGGTGGGTGTGGCCGGGCACGAACTCGGTGAAGCTGTTGGCGATCGCGATGATCGGCTTCCGGCCGATGTCCGCGCCCGGTACACCGGAGGCGCGCATCAGGGCGCGGGCGCCCGCCATGTTGCGGCCGTGGGTGACTGTGCGGGACCTCAGCTCGGGCATCGTCGCTCGCTCCTTCGGAGAGTTCCGCCGGAAGTGCCGACGGATTTCTGACTGTCCACGAGCGTACGCCGGTCATCCAGGGGTCGGGACAGGGTGTCCGAAATGCGGAATGCGCGTCTTGCGGCCGGAGGTGGAGGCGGAGACAGAGACGCTGGTCAGTGGCCTGCTCCCGTGAGGTGTTCCGGTACCGCCGGCGCGGCCTGCGTGACGATCGGACCCGCCGGACACCCCCGTCTCCATCGCCGCTGGGCCTTCATCGCCGCTGTGCCTTCGCCGCCGAGGACAGGTGCAGGCGGGTGAAGGCCAGGGCCTCCGCCAGGTCGGCCTCGCGTTCGGCGCTCGACATCGCGCGGCGGGTGTTGACCTCGATGACGACGTGGCCGTCGAAACCGTGCAGGGCGAGGCGTTCCAGCACCTCCGCGCAGGGCTGCGTGCCGCGGCCGGGCACCAGGTGCTCGTCCTTGCCCGAGCCCCTGCCGTCGGCGAGGTGGACGTGGCCGAGGCGGTCGCCCATGCGGTCGGCCATGGCGAGCGCGTCGGTGCGGGCCGTGGCGGTGTGGCTGAGGTCGATCGTGAAGTGGCGGTAGTCGTCGTTGGTCACGTCCCAGTCGGGGGCGTACGCCTGCATCTCGCGGTCGCGGTAGCGCCACGGGTACATGTTCTCGACGGCGAACCGCACGTCGGTCTCGTCCGCCATCCGCCAGATGCCGTCGACGAAGTCACGGGCGTACTGCCGCTGCCAGCGGAACGGAGGGTGGACGACGACCGTCGACGCGCCGAGCCTCTCGGCCGCCGCGCGGGCGCGCTGCAGTTTGACCCACGGGTCGGTGGACCACACGCGCTGCGTGATGAGCAGGCAGGGCGCGTGGATGGCCAGGACCGGGACGCCGTGGTAGTCGCTGAGCCTGCGCAGCGCCTCGATGTCCTGGCTGACCGGGTCGGTCCACACCATGACCTCGACGCCGTCGTATCCGAGGCGCGCGGCGATCTCGAAGGCCGTCGCCGTCGACTCCGGGTAGACCGAGGCCGTCGACAGGGCGACCTTCGCATCCGGGATGCGCACGACGGGCTCTGCCATGGGGACAGGTTACGGGAGGCGGTCGGCGGGGTGCGGGGTGCCGGTTCGCCGTCGTTGTGTTCCGTCGTTGTGTTCCGTCGTTGTGTTCCGTCGTTGTGTTCCGTCGTTGTGTTCCGTCGTTGTGTTCCGTCGTTGTGTTCCGTGTGGTGTTCGTCATGGGCGGGTGCCGGTTCCGTACGGCCGCCCGCGCCGTTCCCCGCTCCCCACCAGGACGCCCCCTCGCCGGGGCGCTACCCCTGGCCCATGTGATCCAGCCGCCGCAGGATCACGCCCTCGCGCAGCGCCCACGGGCAGATCTCCAGGCTCTCCACGCCGAACAGGTCCATCGCGCCCTCGGCGACCAGCGCGCCCGCCAGGAGCTGGCCCGCGCGCCCCTCGGAGACGCCCGGGAGTTCGGCGCGCTCGGCGGTGGTCATGCCGGCCAGGCGCGCCACCCAGCTCTCCAGGGACGCCCGCTTCAGCTCGCGCTGGACGTACAGGCCCTCGGCGGAGCGGGCGGCGCCCGTGATGCGGGCGAGCTGCTTGAAGGTCTTGGAGGTGGCGACGACGTGGTCGGGGGCGCCGAGGCGACTGAACTCCCCGACCGTGCGGGCGATCTCCGTACGGACGTGGCGGCGCAGCGCGCGGACGTCGTCCGGGCCGGGCGGGTCGCCGGGCAGCCAGGCGGCGGTCAGACGGCCGGCGCCGAGCGGCAGGGAGACGGCGGCGTCGGGCTCCTCGTCCATGCCGTAGGCGATCTCCAGGGAGCCGCCGCCGATGTCCAGGACGAGCAGCTTCCCCGCCGACCAGCCGTACCAGCGGCGGGCGGCGAGGAAGGTGAGCCGGGCCTCCTCCGCGCCGCTGAGCACCGTCAGCTCGACCCCGGTCTCGGCCCGCACGCGCGCGAGGACGTCGTCGGCGTTGCGGGCCTCGCGCACGGCGGAGGTGGCAAACGGCAGCAGGTCCTCGACACCCTTGTCCTCGGCGGCCTGGAGCGCCTGGCGGACGACCGTGACCAGCCGGTCGACGCCCTCCGGGCCGATGGCCCCGTCGTCGTCGAGGAGCTGGGCCAGGCGCAGTTCGGCCTTGTGCGAGTGCGCGGGCAGCGGGCGCGCGCCCGGGTGTGCGTCCACCACGAGCAGGTGCACCGTGTTCGAACCCACGTCGAGGACACCGAGTCTCATGGAGGGAACGCTACTGCCGCCGGGACCGCGGGTGTGCCGCGAGACCGGTTCGACGGGGTTCCGGCTCGGTCCCGGCGGCCGGGGGCGGCGGCATACCCTGGACGGGTGCCAAAGACGAAAAAGGCGAAGGACGGAAAGACGGCCAAGGCAGCCAGTACGGACAAGGATTCCAAGTCGCCCAAGTCGGTCAATTCATCCAAATCCTCCAAGAAGGGTGACGTGATCAAGGGCCCTCTGCCCGTGCCGGCGCCCGGGGCCCCGGTGGACGACGAGAAGGGCCTCGACTTCGCGCGCGCGTGGGTGGAGTTCCCGGATCCGGCGGACGACGAGCAGGTCTTCCGCTGCGACCTGACCTGGCTGACCTCGCGCTGGAACTGCATCTTCGGCAGCGGCTGCCAGGGCATCCAGGCGGGCCGCGCGGACGACGGGTGCTGCAGTCTGGGCGCGCACTTCTCCGACGAGGACGACGAGCGGCGGGTCGCCGGGCATGTGGCCAGGCTCACGCCGGACATCTGGCAGCACCACGCCGAGGGCACGAAGAACGGCTGGGTCTCCGAGGACGACGAGGGGTCGCGGCAGACCCGCCCGTACCAGGGCTCGTGCATCTTCCAGAACCGCCCCGGTTTCGCCGGCGGCGTGGGCTGCTCGCTGCACATCCTCGCCCTGCGGGAGGGCCGCGAGCCGCTGGAGACCAAGCCGGACGTGTGCTGGCAGCTGCCGATCCGGCGGACGTACGAGTGGATCGACCGGCCCGACGACACGCGTGTGCTCCAGGTGTCGATCGGTGAGTACGACCGGCGCGGCTGGGGTCCGGGCGGCCACGACCTGCACTGGTGGTGCACGTCGGCGACCTCGGCGCACGGCGCGGGCGAGCCGGTGTACGTCTCCTACCGGGCCGAGCTGACGGAGTTGATGGGCAAGGCCGGTTACGACCGTCTGGCCGAGCTGTGCGAGCAGCGGCTGGCCTCCCGGCTGCCGCTGCTGGCACCGCATCCGGCGGATCCGGTCCGCCCGGTCCACTCGGTCCGCCCGGCCCACCCGGTGCAGCCCGTTGAACCAGTTGAACCAGTTGATCCGGTGGATTCGGCCGGTTCGGTCGATCCGGTGGACTGACGGGACTGGACGGCCGTCCGTACAGGCGTCCGTCCGGCCGGACGGCGTGGCTATGGCGTGGCTACGGCGTCCGGCCGGACGGCGTGGCTACGGCGTGGCTACGGCGTGGACGGGTCCGGACCCTCGCCACCACCATCGCCACTGCCGTCGCCACCGCCGCTGCCGTCGCCGGGTGGCGGCGGTGAGCCGCCGGTGCCGTCGGTCGGGGACGGGCCGGTGGGCGCCGGGTCCGGGGCGGGTGACGAGGGCGGTGGGGTCGGTCTCGGCTCGGGGGGCGCCGAGGTCGTCGGGGCCGGGCCCGGGGCGGGCGGGGGCGGTCCGGCGGGGCTGCTGGGACGCGGGGCCGGACGGCCGGGACTCGTGGCGCTGGGCGCGGTTCCGTAGCCCCGGATGGTGACGACGGCGTCCGCGGGCGAGACGGCCACCCGCGCGGTCCAGGGCCCGGACGGCTCGCGCAGCTGATCGACGTACACCTTGATCGTCAGTGATTCGCCGGGCCGCAGCGTGCCCGACGACCGGCTCAGGTACAGCCAGGCGGCGCCGGTGGCGGCGGACCAGCTCACCGGCGCGCGGCCGGTCGCCGTCAAGGTGATCAGCGTGGTGTCGCCCCGGCCGGCGGCGGTCACCTCCAGCCGGCCCGCCCCCTTCTCGCCGGTGCCGGTGACGCTGACGACCGCCACGGAGACGTCGGCCCCGCCGTCCTGGCGGAAGCGGGTGCCGGGCGCGCTCCCGGCGTTCCCGGTGTTCTCGTAGCCGTCCGCCGCCGCGCCGCCCGGGCCGTCGGGGCCGTGCGCCTCGCTGGCGCCGATCGAGCGGCCCTCCTCGCCCTCGCCCACCGGGGTGCCCCGGTAGGCCGCCCAGACGGCGAGCACGGGGGCGGCGACGACGGTGGCGACCACGGTCGTGGTGACGGCGCGGGCGCGCAGCCGGTCCCGCCGGGCGGCACGGTCCTTGGGGTCCATCGGGAAGCCGCGCCGGTCGAGACGGGGGAAGGCGCCACGCGCGCGCGGGAAGTGCGCCATGGCGGCGTGCAGGGCCGCGCGGGGCGCCGGGAGGACGGGCAGCTCGTCGGGGGTGACGGTGGTGCCGGGCCAGCGGCCGGGGATCGCGCGCGCGGCGGTGCGGCGGCAGCGCGGGCAGTCGTCGACGTGCCGCACCAGCTCCTGGCGCAGGGCCGTGCCGAGCACCGGCTGCCGGTCGCCGGTGAGGCGGGCGAGGCCGGGACAGGAACCCGCCTCGACGACGGCGAGGGCGGCGCGGGTGCGCTCCACCTCGCAGGCGGCGGAGGCCAGCAGGTCACGGGTGGCCTCCGGGTCCTTGCCGAGGACGGCGGCGACCTCGTGGGCGGCCAGATGGTGGCGCACGGCGAGCTCCAGGGCCTCGCGCTGCTCCGGCGTGGTGCCGGCCGCCTCCGGCCAGGCGAGCAGGGCGAGTTCGCGGCGGTGCCGCTCCTGGAGCGCCGCGGGCACGGACGGTTCCGCAGGCTGCCGCGTGCCGTGCCGATGGTCGTCGCCGGGGCGGCCCGCCGCGTGACCGCCCTGGCGTTTCCGCCTGGCCTCGGCCAGCTTCCGCAGGCACGCCCAGCGGGCCAGCGCGTACAGCCACGCCCTGCGGTCGGCGGCGTCCTGCGGGCCGCGGTGGCCGCGCCGCTCGGCGCACACCAGGGCGTCGCCCAGGGCGGCGGTCGCGGCGTCGTGGTCGCACAGCACGGACAGGCAGTAGGTGAACAGGCCGTCCAGGTACGGCTCGTACCGCGCGGGGGGCCGCTGCGCCGGGGTGCGCGCCGCAGCGCGGTCACGCGCATCCCGGTGCGCCCGGTATGTGCCGGTCGTGCGGGTCGTGGTCTGCGGACTGCTGCTCATCACCCGGTGACCGTAGGGGGACAAGGGTGGCGCGAACTGGCGGATTGGACGCTTTTAATTCGTACGGGTGAAACGATCCCTCATAAGGGGACAGGAACCTCTTGTTCCGAGGCCTGTTCTCTGCGGTCGTTGGCCGATTCCCGCCGGGTGTCCGTGCCGGTCGGGTCCCGCTCGCGGCGGCCGGGCGCGCGGCGGACGGCGAGCGCCCTCACCGCCGCGCTCGCGCCGTGAGGGCGGGGGACGGGCGGCGCCCCGGCGGGCGGGCGCCGGCCGGGGCGCCTTCCGGCGAGCCCGCGCTGTCAGTGGTGGCGGTTACGGTTGCGTCATGGCTGCCCGTACGAAGACCACCAAGGACCGGCCGTCCTACCGCTGCACCGAGTGCGGCTGGCAGACGGCCAAGTGGCTCGGCCGCTGCCCCGAGTGCCAGGCCTGGGGGACGGTCGAGGAGTACGGCACGCCCGCGGTCCGTACGACGGCGCCGGGGCGCGTCACCACTTCCGCCCTGCCCATCGGCCAGGTCGACGGCCGCCAGGCCGCCGCCCGCTCCACCGGCGTGCCCGAGCTGGACCGCGTCCTCGGCGGCGGGCTGGTGCCCGGTGCCGTGGTCCTCGTCGCGGGCGAGCCCGGCGTCGGCAAGTCCACGCTGCTGCTCGACGTGGCCGCCAAGTCGGCGAGCGAGCAGCACAAGACCCTGTACGTCACGGGCGAGGAGTCGGCGAGCCAGGTCCGGCTGCGCGCCGACCGCATCAACGCCATCGACGACCATCTGTACCTGGCCGCGGAGACGGACCTCGCGGCGGTGCTCGGCCACCTGGACGCGGTGAAGCCGTCCCTGCTGATCCTGGACTCGGTGCAGACGGTCGCCTCCCCCGAGATCGACGGCGCCCCCGGCGGCATGGCGCAGGTGCGGGAGGTGGCGGGCGCCCTGATCCGCGCCTCCAAGGAGCGCGGCATGTCCACCCTGCTGGTGGGCCACGTCACCAAGGACGGGGCCATCGCCGGCCCCCGTCTCCTGGAGCACCTGGTCGACGTCGTCCTCCACTTCGAGGGCGACCGGCACGCCCGCCTCAGGCTCGTACGAGGTGTCAAGAACCGCTACGGCACCACCGACGAGGTCGGCTGCTTCGAGCTGCACGACGAGGGCATCACGGGGCTGGCCGACCCCAGCGGCCTGTTCCTCACCCGCCGCGCCGAGCCCGTGCCCGGCACCTGCCTGACCGTCACCCTGGAGGGCCGCCGCCCGCTGGTGGCCGAGGTGCAGGCGCTCACGGTCGACTCGCAGATCCCCTCCCCGCGGCGCACCACCTCCGGCCTGGAGACGTCCCGGGTGTCGATGATGCTGGCGGTGCTGGAGCAGCGCGGCCGGATCAGCGCCCTGGGCAAGCGGGACATCTACTCCGCGACGGTGGGCGGCGTGAAGCTGTCGGAGCCGGCCGCGGACCTCGCCGTCGCGCTGGCGCTGGCGAGCGCGGCGAGCGACACCCCGCTGCCCAAGAACCTCGTCGCGATCGGCGAGGTGGGCCTGGCGGGCGAGGTGAGACGGGTCACGGGCGTGCAGCGGCGGCTCGCCGAGGCGCACCGCCTGGGCTTCACGCACGCGCTGGTGCCGGGCGACCCGGGGAAGATCCCTGCCGGGATGAAGGTGCTGGAAGTCGCGGACATAGGGGACGCCCTGCGGGTCCTTCCGCGCTCCCGTCGCCGAGAGGCCCCCCGGGAGGCGGAGGAGCGCCGGTAGACTTTGCCCTGGTCTCGCCCGTCCGTACGAACCGAGTGTGCGACACGGAGCGCCCCAGAACCTGCGACCGGAGGAGTGCAGTGGCAGCCAACGACCGGGCAGCAGCTCCCGGAAAGTCCGGTGGGAGTGCCGGTTCCGATGGCCTGATGCGCGCCTCGCTGAGCGCCGTGGCACCCGGCACGCCCCTGCGTGACGGCCTGGAGCGCGTGCTCCGCGGCAACACCGGCGGTCTGATCGTGCTCGGCTCCGACAAGACCGTCGAGGCGATGTGCACGGGCGGTTTCGTGCTGGACGTCGAGTTCACCGCGACCCGGCTGCGCGAGCTGTGCAAGCTGGACGGCGGTATCGTCCTGTCGTCGGACCTGTCGAAGATCCTCCGCGCGGGCGTGCAGTTCGTGCCCGACGCGACGATCCCCACGGAGGAGACCGGCACCCGGCACCGCACCGCGGACCGGGTCAGCAAGCAGGTCGGCTTCCCCGTGGTCTCCGTCTCGCAGTCGATGCGGCTCATCGCCCTGTACGTCGACGGGCAGCGCCGCGTCCTGGAGGACTCGGCGGCGATCCTGTCCCGCGCCAACCAGGCCCTCGCGACCCTGGAGCGCTACAAGCTCCGTCTCGACGAGGTCGCGGGCACGCTCTCGGCGCTGGAGATCGAGGATCTGGTCACCGTCCGGGACGTCTCCGCGGTCGCGCAGCGCCTGGAGATGGTGCGCCGCATCGCGACCGAGATCGCCGAGTACGTGGTGGAGCTGGGCACCGACGGGCGCCTGCTCGCCCTCCAGCTGGACGAGTTGATCGCCGGTGTGGAGCCGGAGCGGGAACTGGTGGTGCGGGACTACGTGCCCGAGCCGACCGCCAAGCGGTCCCGCACGGTGGAGGAGGCCCTCGCCGAGCTGGACAAGCTCTCCCACGCCGAGCTGCTGGAGATGGCCACGGTGGCGCGTGCGCTGGGTTACACCGGCTCCCCCGAGACGCTCGACTCGGCGGTGTCGCCGCGCGGCTTCCGGCTGCTGGCCAAGGTGCCGCGGCTGCCGGGCGCGATCATCGACCGGCTCGTGGAGCACTTCGGCGGCCTGCAGAAGCTGCTCGCGGCCAGCGTCGACGACCTGCAGGCCGTGGACGGCGTCGGCGAGGCGCGGGCACGCAGCGTGCGGGAGGGTCTGTCGCGGCTGGCGGAGAGCTCGATCCTGGAGCGGTACGTCTAGCGGCTCTGGAGCGGTGTGACTGGCGGTCCTGGAACGGTACGTCTAGCAGCCCTGGGGCGGAGAGTGCGTCTAGCGTCCTGGATCGGTACGACTGGCGGTCCTGGAGCGGTGCGACTGGCGGTCCTGGATCGGTACGACTGGCGGTCCTGGAGCGGTGCGACTGGCGGTCCTGGAACGGTACGTCTAGCAGCCCTGGGGCAGTGAGTGCGTCTAGCGTCCTGGATCGGTACGACTGGCGGTCCTGGAGCGGTGCGACTGGCGGCGGGCGCCGTTCTGCCCACTGTCCGCGCCGGATCGCCCGGGCACGGTCCCACGCTTCGGCGCGTTCGGGGACCGGTCCGCGGGCCCCGTTGTCCGGCTCCCGTACGGTTGCCGCTGCTTGCGGACCGGTCGGTCAGTCGTTCTCCAGCACGAACGAGGTCTGCACCTTCGCGAACCCCGGCGCCTTGGCCTCCACCAGGTACGTCCCCGCTCGGGCCGAACCCGCCGAAGGCGTCCCGCACTTGGGGGCGCTCGGCTTGCGGTCCCACCGCACGGTGTAGGTGATGCCGCTGTCCGCGGGCACCCGGAACAGCAGGCTCCCGGCGTTCCTGGGGCAGTCGGCGGACGACCAGAACGGCTCGTCCGCAGTCGCCTGAGTGATCGTCAGGACCGCGTTCCCCGGCCCGAGATCGACCTTGCAGTCGCTGCCGGAGGTGTTGCGCACGGTCAGATCGAAAGCGGGCGTCTGGCCGGGCTCGTAGGTGTTGCGGACACTGCGCAGGCTCCACTTGACCGCGTCCGCCGTGCAGTCGGGCAGACCGGACCCCGCCGGCAGCGCGTCCCCCGCACCGACACCCGAGGCCGGACCGCCCTGCGAGCTCCCTCCGGCGCCGCCGGAACCGGATCCGCCGGCACCCCCGGAACCGGACCCGTCACCCGAGCCACCACCGGACCCGGACCCGTCACCCGGGCCGTCACCGGACCCGGACCCGTCACCGGAACCACCGGAGTCCCCGGACCCCGACTCGTCGCGCCCGCCCGGCGCTTGACTGATCGCCGGCCCTGAACCCGACGGTCCGGGAGTGATCGAGGACGCGGGGTTGTTGCCGTTCGCGCCGTCCTGCCGGTCACCGCCGCCGTCTCCGCCGCCCGCGGTGACGATCCATGTGATCAGGAGCGCCAACAGGGCGACCACAGACAGCAGTACGGCCCTCCGTCGCCAGTAGATGGTGGAGGGAAGCGGCCCGACAGGATTGCGCAGAGATCCCACGGCGCAAACTGTACGAGAGATCGACGGCTTCCCTTGTCCCACCCGCCGTCCGGGGCAACAACTTTTACGGATCATCATTCCGGAACGCGCCCCGGCACCCCTGCCTTTCGGTACGCACGTCACCCGACGGTCGCGGACCGTGACCGGATCGCCGCAGTATCTACGGTCCGTGAACGTGAACTTCCGTGACACCGAGCCGTACCGCGACAGCACCGGCTTCGCCCGGGGCGGCGTCCACGCGTTCGCGATCGCGGTGCTTGCACCCGTGGCCACGGGTGTGCCGTACCTGTGGGCCGTACCTGTGGGCCGTACCTGTGTGCCGTACCTGTGTGCCGTACCTGTGTGCCGTACCTGTGTGCCGTACGGGTGCGCCGTACCTGTGGGCCGTGTGTTCTCCGAGGCCCTCCTTTCCTCATGGGGTGCCCGCCGTACGGGGACCGGTTCCTTCCCCCGGGACCGGGTCGGCACCGGTCAGCGTGAGCGCCGTGAGCGGCCGGCGCCGGGACACGCCGACTGCCGCGGCGGGCGCCACGGGTCCGGCCGCCTGCCCTCGGGTGGCGCGCGGCGCGTTCGGGCCCTGTCCGGCCGGCATCCGTGCCGGCCGTCGGGGGCCGCGCCCTCCCGGGGTGGCGGTGCGCCCGGAAACGCCTCCTCCCGTGGCAGGATCGATAGGTCATGACTGCGCCCACGAAGCCCCCGCACTCCGGTCCGGCCACCCGCCCCGCCACCGCCCCCGCCGTGGCTCCCGCCGCCCCTGGCACCACCCCTGCCGCCCCCGCGGACGCCGCCGACGTACGTCCTGCGGAACCCGCGGATGCCGTGCCGGAGCGTGCCCTCGGGGAGCCGTTGCACGCCCCCGTCATCGACTGGTTCGACGAGCACGCCCGCGACCTGCCGTGGCGGCGCCCAGAAGCCGGGCCGTGGGGCGTGATGGTCAGCGAGTTCATGCTCCAGCAGACGCCGGTGAACCGCGTCCTGCCGGTCTACGAGCAGTGGATGGCCCGCTGGCCGCGCCCCGCCGACCTCGCCCGCGAGGCCCCCGGCGAGGCCGTGCGCGCCTGGGGGCGGCTCGGCTACCCGCGCCGCGCGCTGCGGCTGCACGGCGCCGCCGTCGCCATAACGGAACGGCACGGCGGCGACGTACCGGCCGACCACGCCCAGCTCCTCGCCCTGCCCGGCATCGGCGAGTACACGGCCGCGGCGGTCGCCTCCTTCGCCTACGGCCAGCGGCATCCGGTGCTGGACACCAACGTCCGCCGGGTCTTCGCGCGGGCGGTGACCGGCGTGCAGTACCCGCCGAACGCGACCACCGCCGCCGAGCGCAGGCTGGCCCGCGCGCTGCTGCCGGACGACGAGGGGACCGCGGCCCGCTGGGCCGCCGCCTCGATGGAGCTGGGCGCGCTGGTGTGCACGGCGAAGAACGAGTCGTGCCACCGCTGCCCGATCGCCGCGCAGTGCGCCTGGCGCCTGGCGGGCAAGCCGGAGCACGACGGACCGCCGCGCCGCGGCCAGACGTACGCGGGCACGGACCGCCAGGTGCGCGGCCGGCTGCTCGCCGTGCTGCGGGAGGCTCCCGGGCCGGTGACGCAGGCGGCGCTGGACCGGGTGTGGCACGAGCCCGTCCAGCGCGCCCGGGCCCTGGACGGCCTGGTCGCCGACGGCCTGGTGGAGCCGCTGCCGGGCGGGCGGTACCGGCTGCCGCTGACCTGACGGCGGTCAGCGCCGGTCAGGTCAGCGGCAGCCGGGAGGCCGGGCGCTCCGAGGCCCGGCCACCTCGGTGCCGGTGCCCGGCCGTTCCCGTGACGACGCCCGGCCGTTCCCGTAACGGCGCCCGGCCGTTCCCGTAACGGCGCCCGGCCGTTCCCGTGACGACGTCCAGCCGTTCCCGTAACGGCGCCCGGCCGTCTCCGTGACGGCGCCCCTCCCCGCGAACCACCCCATACCCAACCTGACCGACACGTCCTGTTTACCCGGCTCGCCTGGCTCGCCCGGTTAATCCGGTTCATCCAGTTCCTCCTTCCGTTACACAACCGACGGACAGCCGACGGACAGCCGCAGTCCGTCTCGGACAGTGCCGTGACAACGCTTCCCTACCTTCGTTCCGTGGCGTCCGGCACAGGACGACACAGACCACAGGAAGTGCACAGGCAGTGCAGCGGCGGCGGGAGCCTCCGCACCACGGGGATCGGGGAAGGGACTCACCATGGCGCAGGGCGAGGTGCTCGAATTCGAGGAGTACGTACGCACCCGGCAGGACGCGCTGCTGCGCAGCGCACGCCGCCTGGTCCCGGACCCCGTCGACGCCCAGGACCTGCTCCAGACCGCGCTGGCGCGGACGTACGGCCGCTGGGACGGCATCGCCGACAAGCGGCTGGCCGACGCCTACCTGCGCCGGGTGATGATCAACACCCGGACCGAGTGGTGGCGGGCCCGGAAGCTGGAGGAGGTGCCCACCGAGCAGCTCCCGGACGCCTCCGTGGACGACGCCACCGAGCAGCACGCCGACCGCGCCCTGCTGATGGACGTGCTGAAGGTGCTCGCCCCGAAGCAGCGCAGTGTCGTGGTGCTGCGACACTGGGAGCAGATGTCCACGGAGGAGACGGCCGCCGCCCTCGGCATGTCGGCCGGAACGGTCAAGAGCACGCTGCACCGGGCGCTCGCCCGGCTCCGCGAGGAGCTGGAGGCCCGCGATCTGGACGCACGCGCGCTGGAGCGTGAGGAGCGGGAGCGGTGCGCGGCCTGACCGGCACGGGGTCCACCCCGGGCCGGGGAATCTTCCGGGCGGTGGGTACGGCGGTGGCCGTGCCGGCCGCTCTCGTCCTTTCGCTGTCCGCCTGCGCGGCGGGCGGTACCGGTGCCCGCGACGAGGGGCCGGCCCACGGCGACTCGGTGGCCGGTGTCGCCGCGACCCCTTCGGCCGCGCCCTCGGCGGCTCCCTCGCGGACACCCGACCGGGTCGACGCCGTACGGCTGGTCAAGGCCGATCCGCGAGTCTCCGCGGAGGTCAAGCGCGAACTGAAGCCGTGCATCGCCGACGAGTACCCCGTCGACGTCTCCTACGGGGACCTGACCGGGGGGACCGCCGAAGACATCGTCGTCAACGTGCTGACCTGCGGTGACGCGGTGGGAGTCGGCAGTTACGTGTACCGCCGGGAGGGCGGCCGGTACCAGAATGTGTTCAAGGCGGAGGAGCCGCCGGTCTACGCGGAGATCGACCGCGGCGACCTGGTGGTGTCGAAGCAGGTGTACGAGGAGGGCGACCCGGTGTCGAGTCCGTCCGGGGAGAACGTGGTGACGTACCGCTGGTCCTCGGACCGGTTCGTCGAGAAGTACCGCACGCGCAACGAATACAGCAGCGCCGTCGGGCCGGACGTGTCGCCCGCGCCCACCGGCTGAGCCGTGGGCCGTGGGCAGCGGGCAGCGGGCAGCGGGCAGCGGACCGGTTCGTGCGGTGCCGCCGGCCACCGACCGCCGGCGCCGCGTGAACCGGTCCGGCGTCCGCGGCCGATGAACAGGTGAACGCGGTACGCGCCGGACGCGCCCGCCCGGTGACTGCCGTGACGGCCATGGCGGCATGGTGGCCATGACGGCCGTGGCGCCTGTGGCGTGTGCGGCGTTTGTGGCGTTTGTGGCGTTTGTGGCGGCCATGCCGCCGAGACCGCACGGAATCGAAAGCAGAGGACTGAGAGCACCGGGATGGCAGACCAGACCCACGTCCTGTTCGTCGAGGACGACGACGTCATCCGCGAGGCCACCCAGCTCGCCCTGGAGCGGGTCGGCTTCGCAGTCACCGCGATGCCCGACGGCCTGTCGGGCCTGGAGGCGTTCCGGGCCGACCGCCCGGACATCGCCCTGCTGGACGTCATGGTCCCCGGTCTGGACGGCGTCAGCCTGTGCCGCCGCATCCGCGACGAGTCCACCGTGCCGGTGATCATGCTGTCGGCCCGGGCGGACTCCATCGACGTGGTGCTCGGTCTGGAGGCGGGCGCCGACGACTACGTGACCAAGCCGTTCGACGGGGCCGTGCTGGTGGCCCGGATCCGTGCGGTGCTGCGCCGCTTCGGCCACGCGAGCGGCGGCGACCGGGCGGAGACCCCCGGCGAGGACGACGGCGGCGTCCTCACCTTCGGCGACCTCCAGGTCGACACCGAGGGCATGGAGGTGCGCCGGGGCGGGCAGCCGGTGGCGCTCACCCCCACCGAGATGCGGCTGCTGCTGGAGTTCTCCTCCGCGCCGGGCACGGTGCTCTCCCGGGACAAGCTGCTGGAACGGGTGTGGGACTACGGCTGGGGCGGTGACACCCGGGTGGTGGACGTCCATGTGCAGCGGCTGCGGACGAAGATCGGCCAGGACCGGATCGAGACGGTCCGTGGCTTCGGCTACAAGTTGAAGGCCTGAGCGGCGGTATGCGGAGATCGGGTCGGCGTGCCGTCGCCTCGCGCCTGGCGCGCGCGGGCATCCGTACCGGCGGCCGTACGGGCAGTCGTGCAGACAGTCGCATGGGCAGTCGTACGGGTATCCACACGGGTCTGCGGTGGAAGCTCAGCGCCGCCATCGCGCTGGTGGGCGCGCTGGTCGCGGTCGCGCTGAGCCTGGTCGTGCACAACGCGGCCCGGGTGTCGATGCTGGACAACGCCCGGGACCTCGCAGACGACCGCATCCTGATCGCCCAGCGCAACTACGACCTGTCCGGACGGGTGAACTTCCCCAACGCCCAGATCGACGACCCCGAGCTGCCGGCGGAGCTGCGCCGGAAGGTCGCGGACGGGCGGCGTGCGACGTACGTCACCGACCGGCCGGACGGCGTGACGGACATATGGGCCGCCGTGCCGCTCAAGGACGGGCACGTGATGTCCCTGCACTCCGGGTTCACCGACCGCAGCTCCGACATCCTCAAGGACCTCGACCAGGCCCTGGTGATCGGCTCCATCGCGGTCGTCCTGGGCGGCAGCGCGCTCGGCGTGCTCATCGGCGGGCATCTGTCGCGCCGGCTGCGCAAGGCGGCCACCGCGGCGAACCGGGTCGCCAAGGGCGAGACCGAGGTGCGGGTGCGGGACGCCCTCGGCGGGGTGGTGCGGGACGAGACCGACGACCTGGCCAGCGCCGTGGACGCGATGGCGGACGCGCTGCGGCAGCGGCTGGAGGCCGAGCGCCGGGTGACCGCCGACATCGCGCACGAACTGCGCACCCCGGTGACCGGGCTGCTGACGGCGGCCGAGCTGCTGCCGCCGGGCCGCCCGACGGAGCTGGTGCTGGACCGGGCCAAGGCGATGCGCACCCTCGTCGAGGACGTCCTGGAGGTCGCCCGCCTCGACGGTGCCTCGGAGCGGGCGGAGCTGCAGGACATCATGCTGGGCGAGTTCGTCCGGCGCCGGGTGGCGGCCAAGGACCCGGACGCCGAGGTCCGGGTGGTGCACGAGTCGGAGGTCACCACCGACCCGCGCCGTCTGGAACGGGTGCTGTTCAACCTGCTCGCCAACGCCGCCCGGCACGGCCGGCCGCCCGTCGAGGTCACCGTCGAGGGCCGGGTCGTCCGGGTCCGCGACCACGGCCCCGGCTTCCCGGAGGATCTGCTCGCCGAGGGGCCGAGCCGCTTCCGCACCGGCAGCAAGGACCGGGCGGGGCGCGGTCACGGGCTGGGGCTGACCATCGCGGCCGGACAGGCCCGGGTGCTGGGCGCCCGGCTCACCTTCCGCAACGTACGGCCTGCCGGAGCCCCCGGACACGTACCGGCCGAGGGCGCGGTCGCCGTGCTGTGGCTGCCGGAACACGCACCGACGGACACCGGCAGCTATCCGGTGCTGCCGCTGCCGGGGCAGTGACGCCGGGGCGGCACGGCGCGGGGCAGTGACGCGGAGGCGATGAGGCGGGGCGGGGCGGCGCGCCGCGGGGGGCCGTGACGCCGGGGCGGCACGGCGGAGGGGATGACGTGAGGCGGCACGGCGCGGACACGACGACGCGACGACGCGACCCCGGGGCCGCCATAGGGGCGGTCCTCGGGGTCGCGTTCGATTCGGTCAGGTTCGATCAGCCGGGCGCACCGGGGCGCCCGGGGATCGTGCCGGGGCCGTCGCCTCAGACGGTCACGCCCTTGGAGCGCAGGAAGGCGACGGGGTCGACGGCCGAACCGTAGTTCGGGGTCGTACGGATCTCGAAGTGCAGGTGCGGGCCGCTGGAGTTGCCGGTGTTGCCGGAGCGGGCGATGTGCTGGCCGGTGGAGACGACCTGGCCGACCTTCACGTCGATCCGCGACAGGTGGGCGTACTGGGAGTACGTGCCGTTGCCGTGCTTGATGACGATGGCGTTGCCGTACGCGGGGCCGTCGCCGGCGCCGTTCGGGCCGGCCTTGACGACGGTGCCGCCGTGCGCGGCCATGACGTTGGTGCCGATCGGCACGGCGAAGTCCTGGCCGCTGTGCTTGTGCGCCCACATGCCGCCGGCCTGGTTGAAGGTCGCGGACAGCCGGTAGTTCTTCACCGGGTCGACCCAGGAGGCGGCCTTCTTCTGGACGGCGACCTTCTGCGTGGCGGCCGACTTCTTCGCGTTCGCGGCGGCCTTCGCGACCTTCGCGGACTCGGCGGCCTTGGCCTGCGCGGCGGCCTGCGCCTCGACGGCGCTCGCCACGCTGGACGTCGCCGTGGTGTCGGCGGCGGCCGCGACCCCGGCTCCCAGCACGACCGAGGCGCCCATGCCTGCGGCCATCACGGCCGCGCGGGTGCGGAGAGCGGACGTACGGGAAGAACGGGACGTGAAACGCGGGGACATGCGAACCTCATGGGGACGGGAACAAGGGAAGGCCACCCGGCGTACGGACGTCCGCCGAATGGGCCTAGACCTTGGTAACCCGTCGGGGCGCACTCCCACAAAGGTGTGATCTACGACGTTTCCTAGTACTTCACCTCAAAACTTACGTAGATCCATCAGAGCTCTCATTCCGGACAAAGCAGCTCAGAGGGCCAGGTATCACTCGTTCATTCGGGCACTATCTCCCCTTTTTGCAGTTCTCGTCGCCCGCACTATTCCGCTTAGTAAGTGACGCACGTCCTGTGCGGCACATCACCGCGGGGCCCGATCCGGGGGTGCCGAAATGTGACGGGGGCTACGCCCGCTCCGTACACGGCTCCAGCGACTTACCGTCCGGTAACCCTGTGGTCCCCCTCGCGCCACCCTCAGCGCCGAGCATGCACTCGACAAACAGCAGTGCGTACGGACGCGAGAGGACCCCCATGACAAGACACCACCGCTCCCGGCTGCGCCGGATGTCCGTGACCGCGGTCTCCGCCGCCGCCCTCGTCGCCCTCGCGGGCCCCGCCGACGCGGCACCCGCCGCTCCCGCCACCAAGACCACCACCACGGCCACCGCCCCCACCGCCACCACGGCCACCGCCCCCACCGCCACCACGGCCACCGCCCCCACCGCCGCCACGGCCACCGCCACTACCGCCTCCACTACCGCCACCGCCGCCTCCACTACCGCCACCGCCGCTTCCGCCTCCGGCGCGGCGGCCGTCGTCGACTACGCCACCTGGCAGCAGGACTGCCGGGCCGTGATGGACCAGGCCCTCCCCTACCTGAAGGAGCGGATCGCGCACACCGTCCCGGGCGAGAGGCAGGCGATCGTCCTGGACGTCGACAACACCTCCCTGGAGACCGACTTCGGCTTCAGCTACCCGCAGCCGGCCAACCGCCCCGTCCTGGAGGCCGCCCGGTACGCCCAGGAGCACGGCGTCGCCCTGTTCTTCGTCACCGCCCGCCCGGGCATCATCGCCGCGCCGACCGAGTACAACCTCGAACGCGTCGGCTACCAGGTCTCCGGCCTGCACGTCCGCGGCTTCCTCGACCTCTTCGAGAACGTCGCCGACTACAAGACCGCCCAGCGCGCCGCCATCGAGGCGCGGGGCTACACGATCATCGCCAACATCGGCAACAGCGCCACCGACCTCTCGGGCGGCCACGCCGAGAAGACGTTCAAACTGCCGGACTACGACGGCCAATTGTCCTGACGCTCGATAAACTCCCCCGATCGATCGACCACGGGGGTGGGGCATGGAACCGACGGTGCTCGGCGGGAAACTGGCGTCGGGGCTGATCGGCCCCCTCGTGCGGAAGCTGTTCGTGACGGGCGGCCCCGGCGCCGGACTGGTCGACCGGCCGGTCCGGCTGACGGACCTCGTGTCCTTCCGGGGCGAGAAGCGCACCCTCGGCGAGAAGGAGGTGCGCAGGCTCGCGGGGCGGTTGGTCGGGGAGTCGCTCGGCTCCCCCGGCGAGCCTCCCTTCCCGCGCGACGAGGAGACCGCCGTCGCCGAGGCCCTCGCCGCGCGGTTGCTCTCCCTCGGCGACCTGGACATGGACGACGTACAGGCCGTCCGGCTCGGCCACCGCGCCCTGGCCGACCGGCTGCGCCGCCAGGCCCCCGAGGCGGGCGACGGCCTGTCCGCCGACGCCCGCCACTTCCTCGACTCCGCGACGGAGTGGGCCTGCCTGCACGTCCTGGAGTTCTTCACCCGCCGCTCGGCCTTCGTGGCCCGGACGCTGGTGGAGCAGGCCCGGGGCCAGGCGGAGCTGATCGCGAAGGTCGACGAGCTGATCACCCGCATCCCCCGACCGGACGCCCGCGACACTGCGTTCGAGCGCCGGTACCTGCCCTACGTCGCCGAACGCCACGACCACCTCACCATCTACGGCATCGACCTGCGGGACGCCCCCGACCGGTGGCCGCTGGAGGTCGCCTACCTGACCCTGGAAGCCGTCGCCGACCCCGCCCCCGGGCCTGACCCCGACTCCGTCCCCGGAGAGGACCCACGGGTCCGCACCACGCGCATGCCCGCCGACGAGGCGCTGGAGCGGGAGCCCAGAGTGCTGCTGCGCGGCGACGCGGGATCCGGCAAGACGACTCTCGCCCAGTGGCTCGCGGTGAGCGCGGCACGCGAGGGCACCCGCGTCCCCTTTCTCCTGCCCCTGCGCACCCTGATCCGCACCGGCCCGCTGCCCGCCCCGGCCGCGTTCCTGAGCGCCGTCGGCTGCCCGCTGACGCCGCCCGACGGCTGGGCGGAACGCGTTCTGGCCGTGGGCCGGGGGCTGGTCCTGGTCGACGGCCTGGACGAGATCCCGGAAGCCGACCGCCACACCACCCGGGACTGGCTGCGCGGCCTCCTCGGTGCCTTCCCCCGCAACCGCTGGCTGCTGACCACCCGCCCCACCGCCGTACGCGCCGACTGGCTGGCGCGGGAAGGCTTCCTGGAACTCTCCCTCGCGCCGATGGGCCGGGCGGAGGTCGCCACCTTCGTCCACCGCTGGCACGAGGCCGCCGACGCACCGGAGTACGAGCAGCCCCTGCTGGACTCCCTGCACACCAAACGGGATCTGGCCCGCCTGGCCACCAATCCGCTGATGTGCGGCCTGGTCTGCGCCCTGCACCGCGAGCGCCGCGGCTACCTGCCCACCGGACGCAAGGAACTGTACGAGGCGGCCCTGACCATGCTGCTCGCCCGCCGGGACCGGGAGCGCGGCATGGGCACCGTCGAGCACCCCGGGCTGGGCGAGGAGGCACAGCGTGACCTGCTCCAGCGTCTGGCCTACGCCCTGGTGCTCAGCGGCCGGACGGAGATGACCCTGGGGACGGCCGAGGCCGTCGTCGAACGGGCGCTGCCCACGCTGGCCCCGGCAGCGGGGCGGGGTGACGCGGCGGCGGTCCTGCGGGCGCTGCTGCTGCGCAGCGGGGTGCTGCGCAAGCCGGCGGAGGGCGTCCTGGACTTCGTCCACCGCACCTTCCAGGACTATCTGGCCGCCCGGAACGCCGTGGAGCAGGGCCACCTCGACGTCCTCACCAGCCGCGCCGACGACGCCCAGTGGGAGGACGTCATCCGCATGGCCGTGGCCCAGGCCCGGCCCGGCGAACGCGTCATGGTGCTGAAGGAGCTGCTGGCCGCGGGTACGCCCCGGCTGACGCTGCTGGCGCTGGCCTGCCTGGAGCACACGGTCGCGCTCGACCCGGCGGTGCGGGCGGAGGTCGAGGACCGGGCCGCGGCCCTGATCCCGCCGCGTACGACCGAGGCCGCGCGGGAGCTGGCGGCGGCCGGCCCGCTGGTGCTGGAGCTGCTGCCGGGACCCGAGGGCCTGACCGCCGAGGAGGCACGGGGCGTCACGGTCACCGCCTCCCTCCTGGGCCGGGAGGAACCCGAAGGGGCACTCGCCGTCCTGCGCCGCTTCCGGGACCACCCCGACCTCGGCGTACGGCGGCAGCTCGTGGGCACCTGGAACCGGTTCGGCACGGCCACGTACGCGGCCGAGGTGCTGGACCACCTCGACCGCGACCGCCTCTACCTGAGCTGCGAGACGCCCGGCCAGCTCGCCGCCCTGGCCACGATGCGCCCTTGGTCCGAGCTGCACGTCTCGGGCTCGCACCGCGCGGAGGACATCGCCACCGCCGTACCGGAACCGGACGCGGTGACCACGCTCCACCTCGGGGACAACCTGTGGCTGAAGGATCTGGCCGCTCTGCGGCGGTTCACCTCCCTGAACCGCCTGTCGCTGGGGAACTGCCCGTTCGCGACCGGGCTGGACCGGCTGGCGCCGCTGCCCCTGACCGAACTGGTCCTCGACCCCGTGGCGGACCTCACGGGACTGCGGTCGTTGCCCTCCCTGACCTGGCTCTCCCTCGTACAGGAACTGCCGGGCAAGGACCTCACCGAGGCCCTCCCCGCCGAGGCTCCGCTGGGTTTCCTCTTCCTCGGCCGGGACAGCACCGCCTCGACCGGCCTGCGGGGCCTGGCGCACTGGAGGACACTGCACACGCTCAGTCTGGGCCCGCTGACCACGGAGCTGACCGAGGACGACTGGCGGGAGGTCACCGCGCTGCCCCGCCTCACCCACCTGTACGTGAACGCGGCCATCCTCCGGGACCTGCCGGCCTCCATCGGCCGTATGCCCGAACTGCCCGGGGTGGAGGTGTTGCGGGTCCCCGCCATGGACGGCACCGAGCACCTGGCCGCCCTGGCGTCCCGGCTGCCCGGGGTGCACACGGTGACCCTGTGGACCCGGCCGGGGCACTCCTTCCCCCTGTCCGGCGTCCGGCCGCTGTTCCCCCACGCCGACGTGACCCTGGAGAAACGCTGAAAGGGGCTGCCCCGGGACCGGAGTCCCGGGGCAGCCCCTTTCCGGCGTATCCCCGGAGGGCTACGCGTCCTTGCTCAGGTTCGGCCCGGCTCCGCCGGCCGCCTGCTCGATCGGCGGGACGTCGGGCAGCGCCGACTTCTCCTCGCCGCGGAAGGTGAAGGTCTTTTCTTCGCCCTCGCCCTCGGTGTCCACGACCACGATGTGACCGGGGCGCAGCTCGCCGAAGAGGATCTTCTCCGAGAGCGTGTCCTCGATCTCGCGCTGGATGGTCCGGCGCAGCGGCCGGGCGCCCAGCACGGGGTCGTAACCCTTCTTGGACAGCAGCTCCTTGGCGGACTGGGAGAGCTCGATGCCCATGTCCCGGTCCTTCAGGCGCTCGTCCACCTTGCCGACCATCAGGTCGACGATCCGCAGGATGTCGTCCTGGGTCAGCTGCGGGAAGACGACCACGTCGTCGACGCGGTTGAGGAACTCGGGCCGGAAGTGCTGCTTGAGCTCGTCCGACACCTTGTTCTTCATGCGCTCGTAGTTGGTCTTCGTGTCACCCGCGGCGGCGAAGCCGAGGTTGAAGCCCTTGGAGATGTCCCGGGTGCCGAGGTTGGTCGTCATGATGATGACCGTGTTCTTGAAGTCCACGACCCGGCCCTGGGAGTCGGTCAGGCGACCGTCCTCCAGGATCTGCAGCAGCGAGTTGAAGATGTCCGGGTGGGCCTTCTCGACCTCGTCGAAGAGGACGACGGAGAACGGCTTGCGGCGGACCTTCTCGGTCAGCTGGCCGCCCTCTTCGTAGCCCACGTAGCCGGGGGGCGAACCGAACAGACGCGACACCGTGTGCTTCTCGCTGAACTCCGACATGTCGAGGGAGATCAGCGCGTCCTCGTCGCCGAAGAGGAACTCGGCGAGCGCCTTGGACAGCTCGGTCTTACCGACACCGGACGGGCCGGCGAAGATGAACGAACCACCCGGGCGCTTGGGGTCCTTCAGGCCCGCACGCGTACGGCGGATCGCCTTCGACAGCGCCTTGACGGCGTCGTTCTGGCCGATGACCCGCTTGTGGAGCTCGTCCTCCATGCGGAGCAGGCGGCTGGACTCCTCCTCGGTCAGCTTGAAGACCGGGATGCCGGTGGCCGTGGCGAGGACCTCGGCGATCAGCTCGCCGTCGACCTCGGCGACGACGTCCATGTCGCCGGCCTTCCACTCCTTCTCCCGCTTCGCCTTGGCGGCCAGGAGCTGCTTCTCCTTGTCGCGCAGGGAGGCGGCCTTCTCGAAGTCCTGCGAGTCGATCGCGGACTCCTTGTCCCGGCGGACGGCGGCGATCTTCTCGTCGAACTCGCGCAGGTCCGGCGGCGCGGTCATCCGGCGGATGCGCATCCGGGAACCGGCCTCGTCGATCAGGTCGATCGCCTTGTCCGGCAGGAAGCGGTCCGAGATGTACCGGTCGGCCAGGGTGGCGGCCTGGACCAGCGCCTCGTCGGTGATGGAGACGCGGTGGTGCGCCTCGTACCGGTCCCGCAGGCCCTTGAGGATCTCGATCGTGTGCGGCAGGGACGGCTCGGCGACCTGGATGGGCTGGAAGCGGCGCTCCAGAGCCGCGTCCTTCTCCAGGTGCTTGCGGTACTCGTCCAGCGTGGTCGCACCGATGGTCTGGAGCTCACCGCGGGCCAGCATCGGCTTGAGGATGCTGGCGGCGTCGATGGCGCCCTCGGCGGCACCCGCACCGACCAGCGTGTGCAGCTCGTCGATGAACAGGATGATGTCACCGCGGGTGCGGATCTCCTTGAGCACCTTCTTCAGGCGCTCCTCGAAGTCACCGCGGTAGCGGGAGCCGGCGACCAGCGCGCCGAGGTCCAGGGTGTAGAGGTGCTTGTCCTTGAGGGTCTCGGGCACCTCGCCCTTGACGATGGCCTGGGCGAGGCCCTCGACGACGGCGGTCTTGCCGACGCCGGGCTCACCGATCAGGACCGGGTTGTTCTTCGTACGGCGGGACAGCACCTGCATGACCCGCTCGATCTCCTTCTCGCGCCCGATGACCGGGTCGAGCTTGGACTCACGGGCGGCCTGGGTGAGGTTCCGGCCGAACTGGTCGAGGACCAGGGACGTGGAGGGGGTGCCCTCGGCAGGACCGCCGGCGGTGGCGGTCTCCTTGCCCTGGTAACCGGAGAGCAGCTGGATCACCTGCTGCCGCACGCGGTTGAGGTCTGCGCCCAGCTTGACCAGGACCTGGGCGGCGACGCCCTCGCCCTCACGGATCAGGCCGAGCAGGATGTGCTCCGTGCCGATGTAGTTGTGGCCCAGCTGAAGCGCCTCGCGGAGCGAGAGCTCCAGCACCTTCTTGGCACGGGGGGTGAAGGGAATGTGGCCCGACGGCGCCTGCTGCCCCTGGCCGATGATCTCCTCCACCTGCTGGCGGACCGCCTCGAGCGAGATCCCGAGGCTCTCAAGGGCCTTGGCGGCGACACCCTCACCCTCGTGGATCAGGCCCAGGAGGATGTGCTCGGTGCCGATGTAGTTGTGGTTGAGCATCCGGGCTTCTTCCTGAGCCAGGACGACAACCCGCCGCGCGCGGTCGGTGAACCTCTCGAACATCGTTAATCGCTCCTCAGAGCGGTCAGGCAGTAAGGGGAACTTCCCCTCCCTGTCCTTCCGCAGCTTAGTCCCGCAAGCGGGGACCGCTCATTCCAACTGCCGACACCGTCGATGGCCTCCTGACCCCGAACGCCGACATCTGCTCCAACCCGATGGTGCGAGACGATGTTCCCGCAGGCCAGGCAGTTACCCCACTCGCCAGTACGCCGATGGCGAACGAAAGTCGGCCCGTTCTGCGTGTCGCCCCCTCCCACTAGGGATGTCTTACCCGCAGCCACTGACACTCCATGCCGCGCACCCCGGTTCCCTCCGCTACGGGCGAACAACCTTGCGCCTCCCCGCACCCCCGAGCGCCCCCTCTTCCGCAACGCTGTGCATTCGACGGAACACCCAGCGTAACCCGAACGTGACTCCGGGGGTTGCACTTGGCATGGTTGACGCCCGGCCCCCCTCGGCCCCGTCCGTCCCCCTTCCGCTGCCGCGCCGGCCGCACGATGCGGGTGGGCTGCGGGGCGAGGAGGCGGGTTCGCCCCGACCTGCGGGGCCGCTCCGTCCTGCGGGTCTGCTCCGTCCTGCGGGTCCGCTCCGTCCCGCGGGTCTGCTCCGACCTGCGGGGCCGCTCCGTCCCGCGGGGGTGCCCGACCACGCGGGGCGTGTTCCCGGCCGGCCGGAGGATCGCGTGCGCGGGTGGTACGAGAACCGGCTGGGCTGGCCCACCGCCCCCGGGACCCCGCTGCGGCTCCGTGTAGGCGTGCGTTTCGACCTGCTGGACGTTCCGGCCGAGGCCGGGTACGCGGCGCTGAGGCGGCTCGGGCCGGTCTCTCCCGTGGCCGTCCAGGGCGGCCGGATGCGGCTGCTCGTGGCCGCGGGCAGCGCGGAGGAGCTGCCGGGGCTGCTGGACTGGCTGGAGTGGGGTTCGCTGGCGCTCGACCTGGTGGCGGTCGGCGCGGGCGGCCTCATGGACGCGCCGCCGCCCGCCGGCACCGGTCCCGGGTGGGGCCGGCTGCCGCGTCCCCCGGGTCACGTGGACTGCATGAACCACATGGACCACATGGACCACATGGACCACATGGACCACATGGACCGCGCGAGTCGAACGGAGTGCGTGGACCGTGCGGGGTGCGTGGGCCGTGCCGTTCGCGTGGATCACTCGGGCCGTCGCATTCCGCAGGGGGCCGCCGTGTGGCTGCGGCCCCCTGTGCCGGGGTGCGAGGACGAGACCCCGCTGCCGGCACTGCCGGCCCTGGGGGGCGGTGGGGGCGCCCCCGATCTCGTACGGCTGGTCGCCACGGTGGCGACCCAGTGCCACCGGGTCGGGCTGCGGCGCGCGAGCGCCCGGCCGCCGGCCGGTGCGCCGGGCTTCTCGCCGGGGTGGCGGCGGTAGGCCGTGGGGCCCGGGTCACCTGCCCGCCGGGCGGTCAGCCGTTGGCCTTCTCGTACGCCTCGCGGATGGACGCGGGGACACGACCACGGTCGTTGACCTCGTAACCGTTCTCCTTCGCCCACGCGCGGATCGCCGCGGTGTCCGGGCTGCCGCCGGAAGAGGAGCGCGCCTTTCCGCGCCCGCTCGAAGCGCGGCCTCCGGTACGGCGACCGCCCTTCACGTAAGGCTCGAGAAGGCTGCGGAGCTTGTCCGCATTGGCGGTGGTGAGATCGATCTCGTACGTCTTGCCGTCCAGCGCGAACGTCACGGTCTCGTCCGCCTCGCCACCGTCGAGGTCGTCGACAAGAAGGACCTGAACCTTCTGTGCCACCGGATTTCCTTTCATCGATAACTTGGGAGCGGGGGTCTGCCGGCGTACGCCGTAACGCCGCCCCCTGTTATATGCAGTACTGCAGTACGTCGGAAAGCAAACCGCTTTTGCCGGAAAAACACAAACCCCTGGCAGAGACCGGCAGCCCCGACCGGAGCGGAAAGATGCGCGTTTCGGACATAGGGAACTTGCCTGTTGATCACAGATGCAGAAGCATCCGGCTGTTGCCCAAGGTGTTCGGTTTCACTCGTTCGAGACCGAGGAACTCCGCGACGCCCTCGTCATAGGAACGCAGCAGCTCCGCGTAGACATCGGTGTCGACGGGCGTCTCCCCGATCTCCACGAAGCCGTGCTTGCCGAAGAAGTCCACTTCGAAGGTCAGGCAGAAAACGCGTCGAACGCCGAGCCAGCGCGCGGTCTCCAGCAACTTCTCCAGCAACCGGTGGCCGACGCCGGCGCCCTTCAGGCCCGGCTTCACCGCGAGAGTCCTGACTTCCGCGAGGTCTTCCCACATCACGTGCAGGGCGCCGCAGCCGACGACCTCGGCGTTGTCGTCACGTTCCGCGACCCAGAACTCCTGGATGTCCTCGTATAGCGTGACCATGGCTTTGTCGAGGAGGATGCCGTTGCGGACGTAGGCGTCGAGCAGCCGGCGCACGGCCGGGACATCGCTGGTACGGGCCCGCCGGACGGTGATGGCTTTTGCGGTGAGTTCAGGGCTCTCTGCGGACATGAGCGGACGCTATCGCCCGGCGCCGCCCGGTGCCGAGTCGGGGTTGTGCGCCGCGTTCCCTGCCGCGTTCCGTGCCGTGTTCCGCTCCGCCTCGTGTTGCGGGTTGTCTTCGGAGGTATGGCCGGAGCGGGAGACCGCATCACGAGTGGAATCCGGGGTTTCGGCCTCTCGTTCGGGTTTGGGTTCCCGTTCGGCTCGGGGAGCGGGGGCCTGCGGGGCCGGTTCCCGGGTTTCCGGGCCCTGGACGATGCGGATGGCGTCTCTCAGCGCCTGCCGCTGTTCGTCGCTCATCATGCCGAAGAAGGCGACGAGGGCGGCGGCGGGGTTGTCGCTCTGCGACCACGCGTCGTTCATCAGCGCGGCGGCGTAGGCGGCGCGGGTGGAGACCGCCTCATATCGATAGGCCCGGCCTTCCGCTTCACGGCGCACCCAGCCCTTCTGATGGAGATTGTCCAGGACGGTCATCACCGTGGTGTACGCGATGGACCGTTCCTGCTGGAGATCTTCCAGGACTTCTCGAACGGTCACCGGGCGGTTCCACTTCCACACCCTCGTCATGACCGCGTCTTCGAGTTCTCCCAATGGGCGAGGCACAGCTCAGACAATAGTGGGAGATTCCGGGTATGGCGTCCCGAAGGTGTGCCGGTGGTGCGGGAGGGGCGAAAAGGGCGCACACCCCCCGGGGTGCGGACGGGGGGGGGTGGGGGCGGGACGAGGGGAGGAGGAAGGGGAGGGAGAGAGGGAGCCTCAGGCGTCGGAGTGCGCGGAGGTCTGGCGGGTGCCCTCCGCGCGCGCGAGGGCGGCGTCGACGGCCGCGTCCTCCTTGGCCTTGTTGGCGCCGCCCTGGGTCTTCACGATCACCCGGATGACAGCGATGAAGAGCGCGGCCATGACGACCGGCGGCAGGAGCGCGGAGACGTAGTCCATGAGTCCAGAGTAGCCACGGGGTGGGGGATCGCCGGGGCGGGGTGCTGCCGGGGCGGGGCGTCGCCGAGGGCCGCCGGGGCGGGGTGCTGCCGAGGTGGAGCGTCGCCGGGAGCCGCCGGAGTGGGTTGCTGCCGGGGCGGGGCGTCGCCGGGTGGGCGGGGTGCGGGTCAGCCTGCGGCGAGTTGGTGCGTGGTGCCGGCGGGGGGCGGGGTCGGCTTGCGGCGGGGGAAGACCTCGCCCGGGGTCGGGACGGGACGCCTGCGGGTGGCGGGGTCCGGCTTGGGAGTGGCGGGGGTGGGCTGGGGGGCCGGCTTCTGCGCGGGCTCGCCCTCGGGCTTGGCGGTGGGGTCCGGCCCGGCGTGGGAGAGGCCGCCGGGGAGGGCCAGAAGGCGGGTCCGGGAGGCGGGGACCGTGGGGGTGGAGGGGGCGGGAGCGGCAGCGGAGGGGGTGGAGGTTTCGGATGCCTTGGGGGCGGTGGGGGCGGGAATGGCGATCCGGGAGGGCGAGGCCGCGAGGCGGGCGCGTACGTCCTGTCCCGTCAGGTTCTGGCAGCGGGCCAGAAGGGCGGCCGCCATGGGGTTGCCGCGCAGGGCGCGCAGGGCGGCGAGATCGTCCGGAGTGGGGTGGTGCCCCGCACCCAGCGCCTCGTCCAGAAGCGTGAGGTAGCCGGCGGCGGTGCCGGGGAGGGCGGCGCGGTACCGGGCGAGGTCGGCCACCAGGAAGGCACGCAGCCGGGCGCTCTCCCGCGTCGCCTCGTCGAGTGACTCCGCGAGGCGGATGCAGTCCTGGACGTCCTCGGCCGAGATGGGGCTGGGGCGGAGGGCGAGGACGAGGGCGCGGCGGAGCACACGCAGCTCCTCCGCGCCGAACGCCATGCCGCCGCGGGATCCGTATGGCGTGGGCATGCGGCGACGATACGCGCTAATCAGACAAACTCGGCATAGGGGGCGGGCGTGGCGTGGGGTTGCCACTCGGGTGGGGGTGCGGGGTGCCTCCGGCGGTGGGGCGGGGTGCCTGCGGCGCGGTCTGTGCGGGCGCCTTCGGTGGCGGAGGCGGGGAGCCTGTGCGGGTTGGGGGGTGGGGCGGGGTGCCTGCGGCGGTCTGTGCGGGTGCGGTGGGGGTGCGCCGTGGTGCCTGCGGCGCATGTGGGGCTCCGGTGGGGGGTGCGCGTAGCACCGGGTGCCGGTGCGTGGGGCGGGCCGCGGGCGGCTGGCGGGTCGTCCCACCGGGGCAGTCGTACGGGCGCTCCGCTGCGGCGCCGCGCGGGCGTGGGCAGGCGTGCCCCTGCCCGAAGAGCTTGGGGAGGCGACCCGTCGGCGCCGGGCCGTGGGGCCCACCCCGGCGGTCACCGTGCCGCCGGGGTGGGGAGGCGCCGGGCTACAGGCGGGACACGTTCCGCTCGTACACCAGGCGGAGGCCGATCAGGGTCAGCCACGGTTCGTGCTCGTCGATGACCGAGGACTCGCCCAGGACCATGGGCGCCAGGCCGCCGGTCGCGATGACGGTGACGTCGTCGGGGTCGTCGGCCAGCTCGCGGGCCATGCGGTTGACGACGCCGTCGACCTGGCCGGCGAAGCCGTAGACGATGCCGGCCTGCATGGCCTCGACCGTGTTCTTGCCGATCACGCTGCGCGGGCGGGCCACCTCGATCTTGCGGAGCTGGGCGCCCTTGACGCCGAGGGCGTCGACCGAGATCTCGATGCCGGGGGCGATGACCCCGCCGACGTACTCCCCGCGCGCGCTGACCGCGTCGAACGTCGTCGCCGTGCCGAAGTCGACGACGATCGCGGGGCCGCCGTAGAGGTCGACGGCCGCGACGGAGTTGATGATGCGGTCGGCGCCGACCTCCTTGGGGTTGTCGGTGAGGATGGGCACGCCCGTCTTGACGCCCGGTTCGACGAGGACGGCGGGGACGTCGCCGTAGTAGCGGCGGGTGACCTCGCGCAGCTCGTGCAGGACGGAGGGGACGGTCGCGCAGATGGCGATGCCGTCGATGCCGTCGCCGAGGCCGTCCCCGAGAAGGGGGTGCATGCCCATCAGGCCCTGGAGGAGGACCGCGAGCTCGTCGGCCGTGCGGCGCGCGTCCGTGGAGATGCGCCAGTGTTCGACGATCTCCTCGCCGTCGAAGAGGCCGAGGACGGTGTGGGTGTTTCCTACGTCGATCGTCAGCAGCATGACCGTATTCCTCCCCCTATTCCGCCGCTCGCAGATCCAGGCCGATGTCCAGGATGGGCGAGGAGTGGGTGAGGGCTCCCACGGCCAGGTAGTCGACGCCGGTGTCCGCGTACGCCTTGGCGTTGTCGAGGGTCAGGCGGCCCGAAGCCTCCAGCTTGGCGCGGCCGTCGACGATCGCCACGGCCTCCTCGCACTCGCCGGGCGTGAAGTTGTCCAGCAGGATCAGGTCGGCGCCGGCGTCCACGACCTCGCGGAGCTGGTGCAGGGTGTCGACCTCGACCTCGATGGGGACGTCGGGGAAGCGCTCGCGGACCGCCTGGAACGCCTGGGCGACGCCGCCCGCGGCGACCACGTGGTTGTCCTTGACCAGGGCGGCGTCGGAGAGGGACATGCGGTGGTTGACCCCACCGCCGCAGCGGACCGCGTACTTCTCCAGCGCGCGCAGGCCGGGGGTGGTCTTGCGGGTGTCGCGGACCTTCGCGCCGGTTCCCTCCAGGGCGTCCGCCCACGCGCGCGTGGCGGTCGCGATGCCCGACAGGCGGCACAGGATGTTCAGCGCGCTGCGCTCGGCGGTGAGCAGGTCGCGGGTGCGGGTGGTGACCGAGAGGAGCTTCTGGCCGGGCTCGACGCGGTCGCCGTCCTCGACGTGGCGCTCGACCTCGAACTCGTCCGTGCAGACGACGGACAGGACCGCCTCGGCGACCCGGAGACCCGCGACGACGCCGGCCTCGCGGGCGGTGAAGTCGACGGTGGCCACGGCGTCCTCGGGGATGGTCGCGACCGTCGTCACGTCCACGCCGTGGGCGAGGTCCTCCTGGAGGGCGACGTTGGCGATGTCCTCGACCTCGACGGGGTCGAGTCCGGCGTCGGCCAGGAGCTCGGCGAGGGCGGGGTCGAGGCCGCACTCCAGGTACGTGTCGTCGTCCGCGCCGCAGGCGCAGCCGTCGCCGCAGCCTCCGGTGGCGGAGGCGAGGGGAAGGTCGGGGGTGTTCACTGCTGTCACTGCTCCTGGGGCCGGGTGGTCGGGGGGAAGTCTGCGGTGTCCGTGGTGCGCACGGCCAGGGTCCGGTCCGGTGCGAGACGTACGACGACGTGGCGGCGCCAGTTCGTGTCGTCGCGCTCCGGGTGGTCCTCGCGCCAGTGGCAGCCGCGGGTCTCCTCGCGCAGCGCGGCGGCGGCGACCAGGGCGCGGGCGACGCACAGGAGGTTGGTGGTCTCCCAGGCGTCGACGCCGGGTTCGGCCGTCTTGCCGTGGTCGTCGAGGGCTTCGCGGGCCTCGGTGTGGAGCTGCCGGAGGCGGTCGGCGGCCTGCGCGAGGGAGGCGGCGGAGCGCAGGACTCCGGCGCCGTCCGTCATGATCCGCTGGATCGTGAAGCGGGCCTCCGGGGGGAGCAGGGGGTGCGCGGGCTGCTCGGGGGAGGCGATCGGGTGCGCCGCGCGCGCGTGGAGGCTGCCCGCCGCGCGGGCCGCCGCGATGTCGGCGGCGATGCGCTCGGCGTAGACGAGACCTTCGAGAAGGGAGTTGGAGGCCAGGCGGTTGGCGCCGTGCACGCCGGTGCAGGCGACCTCCCCGCACGCGTACAGGCCCGGGACCGTGGTGCGGCCGTGGGAGTCGGTGCGGACGCCGCCGGAGGCGTGGTGGGCGGCCGGGGCGACGGGGATGGGCTCGGTGACCGGGTCGATGCCGTGGGCGCGGCAGGCGGCGAGGATCGTCGGGAAGCGGTGCTCCCACATCTCGGCGCCGAAGTGGCGGGCGTCGAGGAACATGTGCTCGGCGTCCTGTTCCTGCATGCGGCGCAGGATGGCCTTGGCGACGATGTCGCGGGGGGCGAGTTCGGCCAGTTCGTGCTGTCCCTGCATGAAGCGCACGCCGTCGGCGTCGACCAGGTGGGCGCCCTCGCCGCGGACCGCCTCGGAGACGAGCGGCTGCTGGCCCTCCGCGTCCGCGCCGAGGAAGAGCACGGTGGGGTGGAACTGGACGAACTCCAGGTCGCTGACCTCGGCGCCCGCGCGCAGGGCGAGGGCGACGCCGTCGCCCGTGGAGACGGCGGGGTTCGTCGTCGCGGAGAAGACCTGGCCCATGCCGCCGGTGGCGAGGACCACGGCGGGGGCGTGGACCGCCCCGACGCCGTCGTGCTGGCCCTCGCCCATGACGTGCAGGGTGACGCCGGCGGTGCGGCCCTCGGCGTCGGTGAGGAGGTCCAGGACGAGGGCGTTCTCGATGGTGCGCATCCCGCGCGCGCGGACCGCCTCGACGAGGGCGCGGGAGATCTCCGCGCCGGTCGCGTCGCCGCCGGCGTGGACGATGCGGCGGCGGTGGTGGCCGCCCTCCCGGGTCAGTTCGAGGCCGCCGTCGGCGGACGCGTCGAACCGGGCGCCGGTGGCGATGAGGCGGCGTACGGCGTCGGGGCCCTCGGTGACGAGGATGCGGACCGCCTCCTCGTCGCACAGGCCGGCGCCCGCGACCAGGGTGTCGTCCAGGTGCTGTCCGGGGGTGTCGCCCTCGCCGAGGGCCGCGGCGACGCCGCCCTGCGCCCAGCGGGTGGAGCCGTCGTCGAGGCGCGCCTTGGTGACGACGACGGTGCGCAGGCCGGCGGCCTCGCAGCGCAGGGCGGCGGTGAGGCCGGCGATGCCGGAGCCGACGACCACCACGTCCGCGGCGATGGACCAGCCCGGGGCGGGCGCGTGCAGTCGTATGCCGGTCATGAGGCGGCTCCGAAGGTGAGAGGGATGTTGTCGATGAGCCGGGTCGTGCCGACGCGGGCGGCGACGGCGAGGACGGCCTCGCCGGTGTAGTCGTCGCCGACCTCGGTGAAGTCGGACGGGTCGACGAGGGCCAGGTAGTCCAGTTCGAGCGGCGGGTCGAGGCGGGCGGCCTCGTCCAGGACCTGGCGGGCCGCCGCGCGGACGGCGGCCGGGCCGCTGGGGCCCGCCTGGGCGACGGCGTGCGCGTCGGCCGCCGCGCGGGCCTCCCCCAGGGCGCTGAGCGCCTCGGCACGCGCGTGCGTGGCGGGCACCTCGCGGGCCCGCGCGCGCAGCGCCTCCTGCGCGGCGTGCCGGTCGCGGCCCGCGAACAGGGCCCGGGACAGGGACAGGGCCGTGCGCCGCTCCTGGGGGGAGAGGTAGCGGTTGCGGCTGGACAGGGCCAGGCCGTCCTCCTCGCGCACGGTGGGGACGCCGACGATCTCGACGCCGAAGTCCAGGTCGCGCACCATGCGGCGGATCAGGGCGAGCTGCTGGGCGTCCTTCTGGCCGAAGAACGCCACGTCGGGGCGGGTGAGGTGGAGCAGCTTGGCGACGACGGTGAGCATGCCGTCGAAGTGGCCGGGGCGCGAGGCGCCCTCCAGGCGCTCGCCCATGGCGCCCGCACGCAGGGTGATCCGCGGCTCGCCGTCCGGGTACATCTCGTCGGCGGACGGCGCGAACACGATGTCCGCGCCCGCCTGCTCGGCGGTCTTCAGGTCGGCGTCGAGGGTGCGCGGGTAGCGGTCGAGGTCCTCACCCGCGCCGAACTGGAGCGGGTTGACGAAGACGGTGACGGTCACGAAGCCCTCGCGGCCGACGTGCTCGCGGGCGGCCCGGATCAGGGTCGCGTGGCCCTCGTGCAGGGCGCCCATCGTCATGACGACGGCGGTGCGGCCCGGCACGGCGCGGTGCCCCAGGACGCGGTCCAGGCCGTCCAGGGTCGGGACGAGTTCGAAGTCGGTCTTCACGGTCGGTCTCCCCCGTTCTCGGGGTTCTCGGGCGGCGTCGCTCCGCCGGCGAGGACACCCAGCAGGTCTTCGGCCAGTTCGGGCTTGAGCAGCCCGTGGGCGAGCGCCCGGTCGGCGGTCGCGCGGGCCATCGCCAGGTAACCGGCGACGGCCTGCGGGGCGTGCCGGCGCAGTTCGGCGACGTGCGCGGCGACGGTGCCCGCGTCCCCGCGCGCGACGGGGCCGGTCAGGGCCGCGTCGCCGGAGCGCAGGGCGTTGTCCAGGGCGGCGCCCAGCAGCGGGCCGAGCATCCGGTCGGGGGCCGAGACGCCGGCGGTGCGCAGCAGCTCCAGGGACTGGGCGACCAGGGTGACCAGGTGGTTGGCGCCGAGGGCGAGCGCCGCGTGGTACAGCGGGCGCTTGTCCTCGTCGATCCACTCCGGCTCGCCGCCCATCTCGACGACGAGGGCCTCGGCGGCCAGCCGCAGCTCCTCGGGCGCGGTGACGCCGAACGAGCACCCGGCCAGGCGCTGCACGTCGACGGGGGTGCCGGTGAAGGTCATCGCCGGGTGCAGGGCCAGCGGCAGGGCGCCGGCGCGCAGGGCGGGGTCGAGCACCTTCGCGCCGTACCGCCCGGAGGTGTGCACCAGCAGCTGGCCCGGCCGTACGGCGCCGGTGTCGGCGAGCCCGGCCACGAGTCCGGGCAGGGCGTCGTCCGGGACGGTCAGCAGGACCAGCTCGGCGCGGTCGAGCACCTCGGCGGGCGGGACGAGGGGCACGTCGGGCAGCAGGGCCGCCGCGCGCCGTCTGGAGGCCTCGGAGACTCCGGAGGCGGCCACCGGGCGGTGCCCGGCGAGCTGGAGGGACGCGGCCAGCGCGGGGCCCACGCGGCCGGCGCCTACGACGCCGACGGTGAGCCGCGCGGGGCGGTCCCTGGGATCTGGCTGTGAGGGTGTGTTCACGCGACGGCGGCCTTCCCGTTCCAGTCCGCTCCGGGTACCGGACGATTTCTCGTCATGTTAACGCGATCGGTTCGAGCGGCGTTCGGTCGTCCACAGGCTGTGGGTTTCCGGGCGGGGGCGGGGCACGCGCGCGTGCCGGAAGTCCCCAGGTCGTGAGGGGAGGTCCCCGGGCCGTGAGCGGAGGCCCCCAGGTCGTGAGCGGAGGTCCCCAGGCCGTGCGGGAGACCCGCGTGCCCGCGCGGGGCGCCGCACGGCATGATCCGGACATGAGCGATACGGCACGGCAGGACGGGCGGCGGACCGGGGACACGGACGGGGAGCCGCCGGAGGGGGAGCGGCGCGAGCGGTTCCGGCAGCGGCGCCTGGCCGCGCACCGCGGCGCGCGGCGGGTGCTCGCCCGCCCGGGGTTCCTCGCCACCCTGCGGGAGCGGCTGGCGCTGCTGGACGGGGCGGCGGAGCTGCACGACCTGGACGAGGCGGCGGACCGGTACGGCGACGGCGTCGTCGAGGAGGTGGAGGCGAGGACCGCCGCGCTGCTGGGCACGGAGGCCGCCGCCTTCTTCCCGACGGGCACGATGGCCCAGCAGGTGGCCCTGCGGTGCTGGGCCGGCCGCACCGGCAGCCCGGTCGTCGCCCTGCACGCCCTCAGCCATCCCGAGGTGCACGAGCGGCATGCGTTCAGCCAGGTCGGCGGCCTGCGTCCGGTGCGGGTCGCGAGCGCTCCCCGGCCGCCGACGGCCGACGAGGTCCGCGACCTCGAAGAGCCCTTCGGGACGCTGATGCTGGAGCTGCCCCTCAGGGACGCCGGTTACGTGCTGCCCTCCTGGGAGGAGCTCACCGCCGTGGTGGAGGCCGCGCGGGAGCGCGACGCGGTGGTCCACTTCGACGGGGCCCGCCTGTGGGAGACCACCGTCCACTTCGGGCGGCCCCTGGACGAGATCGCCGGCCTCGCGGACAGCGTGTACGTGTCGTTCTACAAGTCCCTCGACGGGTTCGGCGGCGCCGCCCTCGCCGGTCCGCGCACGCTCGTGGAGGAGGCGAAGGTCTGGCGGCACCGTTACGGCGGCACGGTGTTCCAGCAGTTCCCGACGGCCCTGTCGGCGCTGGCCGGCCTGGAGCGTGAGCTGCCCCGGCTGCCGCAGTACGTCACCCACGCGCGCGTGGTGGCCGCCGCGCTGCGCGCGGGCCTCGCGGCGGCCGGGGTGCCGTGGGCGCGCGTGCACCCGGAGGTGCCGCACACCCACGAGTTCCAGGTCTGGCTGCCGTACGACGCCGACGCCGTCGCGGAGGCCGCCGTCCGGCAGGGCGAGGAGACGGGGACCCTGCTCTTCGCCCGGCCGTGGGAGGCCGCCGGCCCGGGGCTGGCCAGGACCGAGGTCGGCGTGGGGGCCGAGGGGCTCGCGTGGACGGCCGCCGAGGTGGAGGCGGCGGCCGTCGCCTTCGTCTCCCGGTTGCGCGAGGAGGCGGGCGAGCCGGAGGACGGCTTCGGGGGGCTCAGGGTCTCGGGAGCCTCGGGGGACTCGGGGGACTCGGGGGACTCGGGGGACTCATAGGTCTCATAGACCTCATAGGTCTCGGAGGTCTCGGAGGTCTCAAGAGGTAGAGCGCGGTCGTGGATGGAGCCACCGGTCCAGGGTGAGCCGTAGCCTCCCCCGGGCCGGGCGCTCCGCCACGACCGCCCGGAACGCCCGGTGGTCGCGCCACTCGCGTACGACCCGCCGGTCGTGGGCGCCGGGCGCGGGAGGCACCGGCTCGCCGAGCTGCCGGGCGCGGTAGGTGTCGAGGACGTACTGCTGGGTGACGCTCATGGCTGGCTCGCCTCTCGGGTCGTGGGCTCGTGGGCTCGTGGGCTCGTGGGCTCGTGGGCTCGTGGGCTCGTGGGCTCGTGGGAAGGGTGTCGTGGGGCGGGTGTCGTGGGGCGGGGGCGGAGTCCGGAAGGTTCCGCCGTGGCCCCCTGATTCCAGGGTTGAGCCTGGTCACGGCACGTGTCGCGTCGATTGGCAGGAGCCGTCAATCGACGCGTGCGCTGTCGGTGGCGGGGTGCACCATGAGGTCATGAGCGTGTGCATCGACATCACCGGGCTGCCGCCGGAGCGGATCTGTGTCGTCCCGTCTCCCCTGGCCGAGCTCGGCATGGCGCTGCACGCGCTCAGCGAGCCCGGCCACCACCCGGGTCTCCAGGGCTGGGCGACGTCGGTGACCGCGCGGCTGCGGCCCGATCTGGCCGACCGGCTGTGCGAGGCGGACTTCCTGTGGCGTACGACGTTCTCCGACGTCTTCGCCCCGTTCGCCGGCATCCCCGGCCGCAGAGCGGTCCCGGGCGCCACGCTCGCCGAGGAGCTCGACCTGCTGGACAAGCTGACCGACGAGCAGTTCGTGCTCGTGGCGCTGGAGTTCACCTGCCAGTTCCGTTACGACACCGAGGACGCGAGCCCGCTGCACAACGACGCCATGCGGCAGCGCGCGCTGGAGCTCGCCCTGGCGCGCGGCGCCCTCCAGGAGCGGTTCACCCGGCGGCTGCTCCAGGACCCGCCTGCCGTGCGCGCCTGGTTCCGGCAGCTGGTGGAGGACTGCGAGGAGGCGTTCTTCGCGGACATCTGGGCCCGGGTCCAGCCGCAGCTGGCGGCGGACGCCCGGCACAAGACCGAGCTGCTGCGCCGCAAGGGCCTGGCGGAGGCCCTCGCCGCGGTGTCCCCGGCGGTCGCGCTGGACGACGAGTCCGGGATGATCATCGTGGACAAGCTGTCCGTGGGCCGTACGGCCACCGGTGACGGCGGTCTCGTCCTCGTCCCCACCAGTCTGGGCTGGCCGCACGTGATGGTCCTGCACCGGTTCGGATGGCAGCCCGCCATCACCTACCCCGTCAGCGGCTCCGGCCCGCAGGCACCCTCCGTGGAGCAGCTCGCCCTCCGCCTGGAGGCACTCGCCCACCCGGTGCGGATGCAGCTGTGCCGCCATCTGGCCCGCGCGCCCTACACCACCAGCGAACTGGCGGACGCGCACGGCATGTCGGCGCCCGAGATATCCCGGCACCTGGGCGTGCTGAAGAAGGCCGGGCTGATCACGACCCGCCGCCGCGGCCGCTACGCGCAGCACCAGCTGGAGCTGTCGGCGGTGGTCCGGCTGGGCAGCGACTTCATCGAGGGCGTGCTGCGCTGACCGCGCCGTGCGCGGCGCCGCTCAGTCGAACCGGATGTGGCGGAGGCCGACCGCGGCCTGCCGCAGGCGCGTCCGCAGCGGACCCTCGGTGTGGGGGCGGAGCGTGAGCCCGGCCAGCGCGGCGATCCGGTCCGCGGTCTGTGCCACGGTGGTGTGGTCCGTCCACAGGTGCTCGGCGAACTCCGGCTCGCGCAGCCGCTCCAGACAGTGGTCGAGCCGCCGTACGGCCCAGCTCTCGCGGTGCGGCACGGCCTCCTTGCCGGTGACGTACCGCAGGACGTGTCCCAGGCCGCGCTCGCGCAGGCGCCTCAGCACGGTCTCGCGTTCGGCGAGGAGCGTGAAGTGCCGTACGTCGTGGCCGGTTTCCCGCAGCCGGCCGACGGTCTCGGCGAAGTACCGGGGGTCGGTGACCGTCATCGGCGCGATCACCACGCCGTCGTGCCGGGACAGGGCCAGGTCGAGGACCTCGACCACGCCCTGCCGCCAGGACACCAGGTCCTGGAAGTCCCCGCGCAGTGCGGGGGGCAGCATGCGGCGCAGGCCGAAACCGGCGTGCTCGGGGTCGCAGATCACGCTGCCGGGCAGGCGGCGCAGGAGCTCGTGCGCGGTCTGTGTCTTCCCGCCCCCGAACGGGCCGTTGATCCACAGGAGCATGCGCCGGTCCGGCCGGTCCGGCCGGTCCGCCGACGACCGCGGCGGGCGGGCCGTCAACCGTGCCCCCCGGCCCGCACCAGCCCCGTCTCGTACGCCAGGACCACCACCTGCACCCGGTCCCTGAGGCCCAGCTTGGTCAGGATGCGGCCCACATGCGTCTTCACGGTCGCCTCCGACAGCACCAGCCGGGCCGCGATCTCGCCGTTGGACAGGCCCTGGGCCACCAGCATCATCACCTCCCGCTCCCGGTCGGTGAGCCGCTGGAGCTCCTTGTGCTGCGGTTCCTTGACGGTGCTGGGCAGCATCGGCGCGAAGCGGTCGAGGAGGCGGCGGGTGGTCGAGGGGGCCACCACCGCGTCGCCGCTGTGCACGGCGCGGATCGCGGCGAGCAGTTCACCGGGCGGCACGTCCTTGAGCATGAAGCCGGAGGCGCCCGCCTTCAGCGCCGAGAAGGCGTACTCGTCGAGGTCGAAGGTGGTCAGGATCAGCACCTTCGGCGCGCCGGGGTCCGCGCAGACACGGCGGGTGGCCTCCACGCCGTCCAGCCTGGGCATGCGGACGTCCATCAGCACCACGTCGACGGGGGTCGTCTCCAGGACCCGGATGGCCTCGACGCCGTCCCCGGCCTCCGCCACGACCTCCATGTCCGGCTGGGCGGCGAGCACCATCCGGAACCCGGTGCGCAGCAGCACCTGGTCGTCGACGAGCATCACGCGGATCGTCATGAGGGCCTCTTCCATGTCCGTCTGCCGGGGGGCGCCGGGGTCGTTGCGGGTGTCGACGCGGTGCGTGCGCAGGCGTCGGTGTGCTGCGTCAGTGTGCGGGTTTGAGCGGGAGCAGCGCGCTGATGCGGAATCCTCCGCCCGGCCGCGGTCCGGCGTCCAGCGTGCCACCGACCATGCCGACCCGTTCGCGCATGCCGATCAGGCCGTGGCCCTGGCCGTCGAGGCCGCCCTTCTCGTACAGCTCGTACGGGGCGCCCTTGCCGTCGTCCTCCACCAGCAGACCGAGCCCGTCGTCGAAGTAGACCAGGCGCACGCTGGCGCCCGCGCCCGGCCCGCCGTGCTTGCGGGTGTTGGTGAGCGCCTCCTGCACGATGCGGTACGCGGTCAGCTCGACGCCGCTGGGCAGCGGGCGCGGGGTGCCCTCGATCTTGAAGTCGACCGGCAGGCCGGATCCGCGGCACTGCTCGACCAGGTCCTCGATCTGCCGGACGTCGGGCTGCGGGACGTACTCGCCGCTCTCCTGGTGCTCGCCGGTACGCAGCACGCCGAGCAGGCGGCGCATCTCGGCGAGGGCCTGGCGGCCGGTGGAGGAGATGGTCTCCAGCGCCTTCTTCGCCTGGTCGGGCGCGGTGTCGATGACGTAGGCGGCGCCGTCGGCCTGCACCACCATCACGGAGACGTTGTGGGCGACGACGTCGTGCAGTTCGCGGGCGATGCGGGCGCGTTCGGCGGCGACCGCCACCTTCGCCTGCGCCTCGCGCTCCTTCTCCAGCCGGGCGGCGCGCTCCTCCAGCTGCGTGAAGTAGGCGCGGCGCGTGCGCATGGAGTCGCCGAGCACCCACGCGAGGGCGAAGGGGACGGTCTGGAAGACCGCCCCGGCGATGTTGTTGGCGACGCCGACGTCGTCGTTGTACCAGCGCACCTGCGCCACCGACGCCGCGCACAGGCCCATCGCCAGCGCCAGCCGGGAGGCCCAGCGGGCGCCGACCGCGGCCACGGTGTAGACGATCACCAGGAAGGCGAAGTCGGCGACCATCGTCTCGACGTCCAGCACCAGCTGTGCCAGGCCCAGCCCGATGGCCAGCACCAGCATCTTCTCCGGCATCCGGCGGCGCAGCGCGACGACCAGGCACAGCAGCACGGCGACCGGGACGACCCGCAGCGGCGCGTCGGTGCCCTGCTCCGCCTGCCGGCCCGCCTCACCCATCATGGTGATCCCGAACAGGACGAGAGCCCAGAAGCCGTCGACCCCGGTCGGGTGCCTGCGGAGGAAGTCGTAGAGGCGCTGCACGTAACCCAGCGTAGGGAAGGGTGATGTGTGCGGGGGTCAACCGGAGGGCCGATCCCGGCAGGTCCGTGTACTCCGCAAGGTGGAGGGCCCGCTCTCTTGTGCGCTTAGCCTGGGCCGGTGATGCCGGTGACAGCAGGGACGAATGGTGCGGGCGAGTGGCGGGGGTGGCGTGCGGCGGCGCGGGACGCGCTGTACGGGCCGCGGGGGTTCTACCGCCGGCCGGAGGGGCCCGCGGGGCACTTCCGTACGTCCGTGCACGCCTCGCGGCTGTTCGCGCGGGCGGTGGCGCGGCTGCTGTGCCGCGTCGACGCGGCGCTGGGGCGGCCCGCGCGGCTGGACTTCGTGGACATGGCGGCCGGGCGGGGCGAGCTGGTCACCGGTGTCCTCGCCGCGCTGCCCGCCGACGTGGCCGCCCGCACGCGCGCGTACGCCGTCGAGATCGCCGGCCGGCCCGACGGGCTCGATCACCGGATCGAGTGGCTCGCGGAGCCGCCGCGGGGGATCACGGGGCTGCTGTTCGCCAACGAGTGGCTGGACAACGTACCGGTGGAGGTCGCGGAGACGGACGCGGCGGGCGTGGTGCGGCGGGTCCTCGTCCGGGACGACGGGACCGAGCGGCTCGGGGAGCCGGTGACCGGCGCGGACGCGGAGTGGCTCCGGCGGTGGTGGCCGCTGCCGGCCGGGGAGGGGCCGAGCGGGGAGGGAGCGACCGGGGCGGGACCCGCTGGGGCGGGACCCGCTGGGGAGGGACCCGCTGGGGAAGGACCGGCCGGGGAGGGACCGGCCGAGGAAGGGTTTCGGGCCGAGATCGGTCTGCCCCGGGACAAGGCGTGGGCGTCCGCCGTCGGGACGCTCGGCCGGGGACTGGCGGTGGCCGTCGACTACGCGCACACGCGGGAGACCCGTCCGCCCTTCGGGACGCTCACCGGCTTCCGGGAGGGGCGGGAGACGGCGCCCGTGCCGGACGGGTCGTGCGACATCACGGCGCACGTCGCCCTGGACGCGTGCGCGGCGGCGTGCGCGCTCCCCGGTACCCGTCTGCTCCCCCAGCGCGACGCCCTGCCCGCCCTCGGGATCACCGGCGCACGCCCCCCGCTCTCGCTCGCCTCCACCGACCCCGCCGGGTACGTCCGCGCCCTCGCGAGCGCCGGAGAGGCCGCCGAGCTCACCGCGCCGGGCGGGCTGGGCGACTTCGTGTGGCTGCTCCAGCCGGTGGGGATCCCGGACGTGCTCGCGCCCTGAGACGCCACCGCCGCGCAGAGACCGGTCCGTCTCGCGTGCCCTGTTCGCCGGTCCGTCTCGCGTGCCCTGTTCGCCGGTCCGTCTCGCGTGCCCTGTTCGCCGGCCCGCCTCGCGTGCCCTGTTCGCCGGCCCGCTCGCCTCGCCCGCCGGCCCGCTCGCCCTACTTGTCGATGTCCCCCACCACGAAGAACATCGACCCCAGGATCGCCACCATGTCCGCGACCAGCGTCCCGGGCAGCAGTTCCGTCAGGGTCTGGACGTTGTTGTACGAGGCCGAGCGCAGCTTCAGCCGGTACGGGGTCTTGTCGCCCTTGCTGACCAGGTAGTAGCCGTTGATGCCGAGCGGGTTCTCGGTCCACGCGTAGGTGTGTCCCTCGGGCGCCTTCAGCACCTTCGGGAGCCGCTGGTTGATCGGCCCGGGCGGCAGCTCGGCGAGCCGGTCCAGGCAGGCGTCGGCCAGGTCGAGGGCGTTGTGCGTCTGCTCCAGCAGGCACTCGAAGCGGGCGAGACAGTCGCCCTCCTGCCGGGTGACCACCTTCAGGGTGTCCTGGAGTTCGCCGTACGCGAGGTACGGCTCGTCGCGCCGCAGGTCGAAGTCGACGCCGGAAGCGCGCGCGATCGGCCCGCTCACCCCGTAGGCGTGCACGGTCTCGGGCGCGAGCGTGCCCACGCCGCGCGTGCGCCCCCGGAAGATCTCGTTGCCGAGGACGAGGTCGTCGAAGACGTCCATGCGGGAGCGGACGGCGGACACGGCGGCACGCGCGCGTGCGGTCCATCCGGCCGGCAGGTCCTCCTTGAGGCCGCCGACGCGGTTGAACATGTAGTGCATACGGCCGCCGGAGAGCTCCTCCATGACGTTCTGGAGGGTCTCGCGCTCCCGGAACGCGTAGAAGACCGGCGTGATACCGCCCAGTTCCAAGGGGTAGGAGCCGAGGAACATCAGGTGGTTGAGCACCCGGTTCAGCTCGGCGAGCAGCGTCCGGGTCCACACCGCGCGCGCGGGGACCTCCATGCCGAGCATCCGCTCCACGGCGATGACCACGCCCAGCTCGTTGGAGAACGCCGAGAGCCAGTCGTGACGGTTGGCGAGCACGATGATCTGGCGGTAGTCACGCGCCTCGAACAGCTTCTCCGCACCGCGGTGCATGTAGCCGATCACGGGCTCCGCGCGGGTGATGCGCTCACCGTCCAGGACCAGCCGCAGCCGCAGCACACCGTGCGTGGACGGGTGCTGGGGCCCGATGTTCAGCACCATGTCGGTGCTCTCCGCGGCGCCGCCGATACCGACCATGGTCTCCGTCGTAGGAGTCATGGGAACAGTCTCTCCTACGTACGCTGGCCCCATGGAGACGGGGAGCCCGGACGACACGGGGACGGCGACGGGGACGGCGGCGGGGGACGAGCCGGTGTGGACCGGCCTGCCCCCCGGTCTGTTGCGGATGAGGCGCCTGTTGCTGGTGGTGTGGCTGGGGCTGCTGGCGTTCGGCCTCGGCGTGCTCCTGTGGTGGCTCGCCGGCCCGGCGTGGGCGGCGTTCGCGCTGCTGCCGCTCGCCCTGGCGGCCTGGGGCTGGGTGATGCTGGAACGCAACTGGCGGTCCTGGCGGTACGCCGAGCGCGCCGACGACCTGCTGATCAGCCGGGGCGTGCTGTGGCGGGAGGAGACCGTCGTGCCGTACGGGCGGATGCAGCTGGTGGAGGTCACCTCCGGGCCGGTCGAGCGGCACTTCGGACTGGCCAGCGTGCAGTTGCACACCGCCGCCGCCGCGACCGACGCGACCATCCCGGGCCTGGACCCGGCCGAGGCGGAACGGCTCCGCGACCGGCTCACCGAGCTGGGCGAGGCACGATCGGCGGGGCTGTGACAACGCCGAAGGGCCCGGAGGGCGAGGGCGCGCGGGACATACCGGAGGCGACGCGGGAGATACCGGGCGCGGCACGGGAGATACCGGGCGTGGCACGGGACACACCGGAGGCGGCGCAGGAGACACCGGAGGCGGCGCAGGAGACACCGGAGGCGGCGCGGGAGACGCGGGGCCACGGGGCCGAGCGGCGGCTGCACCCCGTCACGCCGCTCAGGCGGGCGTGGGCGCCGGTCGCCGTACTCGTCGGATGGGCCGCGCACGACCCCGACGGAGCGCAGCGCCAGCTGACCCGGCTCACCACGACCACGCTGCTGATCGGCCTCGCCGTACTCCTCCCCGCCGCCGCCCTGTACGGCTTTCTGACCTGGTGGTTCACGCACTTCGCGGTGACCGACACGGAACTGCGCATCCGGACCGGGCTGCTGTTCCGGCGCACCGCGCACATCCGGCTGGAACGCATCCAGGCCGTCGACGTGACCCAGCCGCTGCTCGCGCGGGTCGTGGGAGTGGCCAAGCTGAAACTCGACGTCATAGGGACCGGCAAGAAGGACGAGCTCGCGTTCCTCGGCGCCGGCGAGGCGCGGGCGCTGCGGGCCGAACTGCTCGCGCGGGCGGCCGGTTTCGCCCCCGAGACCGCCCACGAGGTCGGCGAGGCCCCGTCCACACGGCTGCTGCGCGTGCCGCCCGGCGTCCTCGCCGTCTCGCTGCTGCTGACCGGCGCGACCTGGGGCATGCTGGCCGCCGCCGTCGCCGTACCGGCCCTGCTGTGGATGGCCACCCACAACCTGTGGACGGTCCTCGCGACCGCCCTGCCGCTGGCGGGCGCGGCGGGCGCGCGCAGCGTGGGGCGGTTCGTCGCCGACTACGACTGGACGGTCGCCGAGTCCCCGGACGGGCTGCGCCTGGACCACGGACTGCTCGACCGGGCCCATGAGACGGTGCCCCCGGGGAGAGTGCAGACCGTGCGGATCATCGAGCCACTGCTGTGGCGGCGATGGAGGTCCCCCCGCTCGGGCGGAGCCGAGAACGGGGGAGGCTGGGTGCGGGTGGAGCTGGACGTGGCCGGATCGTCCAACTCCGTGCTGCTGCCGGTCGCCCCGCGCGAGATCGCCGAATCCGTGATCGCGCGCGTGCTGCCCGGCGTGACCGTCCCGCCCCGGTCGTCGCTGTCCCGTCCGCCGCGGCGGGCCGGATGGTGCCGGCCGCTGTGGTGGCGCGGTTACGGGCTCACCGTCACCGACGCCGTGTTCGCCACCCGGCACGGGCTGCTGCGGCGCAGCCTGGCACTGGTGCCGCACGCCAAGGTGCAGAGCGTCCGCCTGACCCAGGGGCCGTGGCAGCGGGCACGAGGGCTCGCCCACGTCCGTGTGGACACGGGGGCGAACAAGACCGTCACGGCGCGGTTGCGCGACGCCGGGGAGGCGGCGGAACTGCTGCGGGCGCAGGCGGAACGGTCGCGGACGGGGCGGCGGGACGCGCGGCCGGACCGGTGGATGGCCCCGTAGGTCTCCGTAAGGGCCCCGTGCGTCCACAGGGCCACAGGGACCGCACAGCCCGCACGGCCCACACGGCCCACACGGCCCACACGTCCCCCGTACGGCCTGCGCCCGCCCGTCGCCATTCAGGACGCGGCGGTCCTGAGGTCCTGTACGTCGATCTGTTCCGTCTCGTCGTGTGCCGTCAGGTCGATGACCTGGCTCTCCTGCGGCGGCTGTGCGCCCTCCCGCTCCGGCCGCTCCCCGGTCTCGGCCTGGTGCAGTGCGAGAGCCTCCTGGCCGACGATGTCGGCGAGGTCCTCGTCCTGGACGGCCTCCAGGGCGCTGGGCGACGCCGCCCGCGCCCCCGGCTGCACCCGCGTCCGTGCCTGCGGCTGCGGCTCCGGCTGCGACTGCTGCTCCGACTGCTGTTCCGACTGCTGTTCCGACTGCGGCTTCGTGCTCTTCGTGCTCTTGGAGCTCTTGGTGCCGAAGAAGTCGAAACCGCCCTCGGTCACCGGGCGCCGCGCGGGAGCGGGCGGTACGACGGCCGCCGCGGCCGGTACCGCGAAGTTTCCGGCGGACTGCCGCGGGGCGGGCCCGGTCACCACGTCTGTACCCGTGCCCGTGCCCGTGCCCGTGCCCGTGCTCGCGACCATACCCGTACCCGTACCCGTACCTGTGCCCGTGCCCGTGCCCGTACCCGTGCCCGTGCCCGTGCTCGCGACCGTACCCGTACCTGTGCCCGTGCCCGTGGACTCCCCTGCCGCCTCGGCACCGCCGCCACCACCGGAGCCCCGATCGGCACCGCCACCGTCACGACCGTCGCCCCCGTCGCCGGGCGCCGCCGCGCCACCGAGCCGCGACAGCGCCATGCCGGCCCGCAGGAACAGCCGGGCGCCCTCCGGGGAGAAGACGCCGGGGGTCTTCGGTTCCTCGCCGGCGACGCGGGCGGACTCGGTGCCGCCCGCCTCCGGCGCCCGCACCGCCGCCTCGCGGACCGCCGCCTCGCGGGCCGCCGCCTCGCGGGCCTCCGTCCCCCGCGCGGCCACCGGCCGGCCCGTCTCCAGGGCGCGTGCCGGGGACGCGGCCCCGATCTCCAGCAGTCGGCGGCCCTCCAGCGCACCGGCGCGTTCGGTCTCCGCCGTGGCGTAGCGCCGCAGCAGGGCGGCGTGTTCGTTGCGCAGCGCCTGCAGTTCCGTCCGCTTGGCGCGCAGCCGCTGCTCCAGGCGGGCCCGCAGCTCGCGCGACTCCTCCAGGTCGGTCTCCAGTTCGGCGACGCGTTCCTCGTGACGCCACTCGTCGCTCGCACGCGCGCGCGTGAGTTCGGCGACGCGCTTGCCCGCCTGCGTGTCCCAGTGGCGCATGACGAACGCGCCGGTGATCGCCGTCACCGCGGCGACCGCGGCCAGTGCGCGGAGCACCACCGGTTCGCTGAACACCCAGGGGCCCAGGGCGCAGACGAGGGAGACGCCTGCGATCGCCGACGGCGGAAGCATTCTGTGCAAGGGAGGGGAATGACGGTGACGTCCACGTGGCATGGCCAGAAACTTACCGCGCGTAGGTGTTTCTTGGCTCCCCACCCCATAAAAACACAGGTGGTTCCGAAGGGTTCACACAGCATCAGGAATCGGCACACCGACCGGACGGCCGAATTCAACCAAGATCATTTTCAGTGGCCGTTCACCCGCTCAGCCGTTCAGCCGTCCGCCGATCCACTGCAACGCCGAGGGAATCTCCCGCCGCCAGGTATTGAAGTTGTGGCCGCCTCTTTCGAGGATGATCGACGAGATCCGCGTCCGCCCCGTCGCCTTCACCGCCTCTATGAACTCCAGCGTGTCCTTGTAGTTGGACTCGCCGCTCCTGCTGCTGGTGACGAGCAGTGAGGTGCCCGGCGCGGGCGCGTGTTCCAGGTACCACCGCAGGTCCGCCCGATTCTCGAGTTCCTCGTCACCCTGGAAGAGATCACCGGTGGTCGGGTCGACCGGCGCCTCGTAGTACGCGGACAGGCCGGCTCCGGCGGCGTACGTCCCGGGATGGTGCAGGGCCAGCTTCAGCGCGCAGTAACCACCCGTGGAATTGCCGATGATGCCCCAGCTTCCGGGCTCGCGGCCCACCCGGTAGTGGGTGAGTACGGCGTCGGGCAGGTCCCTGGCGAAGAACGACTCCGTCTGGGGGCCGCCGGGGATGTCCACGCACTCGGTGTCCCTCGGCGGCGCCACCGTCGGCCGCAGCATCACCAGGATCATCGGCTGCATACGGCCGCTCTTGGCCAGGTCCAGCGCCGTGCTCGGGTAGTTCAGCTTGTCCACCAGCGCCTCGGCCGTCCCCGGGTAGCCGGTCAGGACGACCGCCGCGGGGAACGTGCGCGTGCGGTACCGCGGCTGGAAGTACTCCGGCGGCAGGTAGACGTAGGCGGGCGTGGCGATACGGGACGTACGGCCCACGATCTCCACCTTCTGGATCTGCCCGCCGGTCTCCGGCCGGGCGCCGCCCGGTGCCTTCACCTGCCGCGTGCCGGTCACCCGCAGCGGCCCGTCCCGGCCCTCGGCGTGGTCGACGACCACGCCCTGCCCGGTCTCCCGCCCGAAGAGGTCCGCCCAGCCCGCGTAGAAGCCGAACGCCTGGTTGGCGGCGAGCCCCACCGCGGCGAACAGCGCCAGCTGCGTGGCCAGCAGCAGCCCGACCCGCCCGGCGACGGCCCGCACGGAGCGCCGGGCCAGCCGCGGCCACAGCCACACCGTGCCGACGAACAGCAGCACGGCGAACACCACCGCCAGCGCCAGCACCTTGCCGCTTGTGAGACCCATGCGTCGCTACCTGCCTGTGCTCCGTGCCGGGCACTCCGGCCCCCGCGGCCCCCCCGCGCGGGCCCGGCCCGGTCCTTCCGTGACCGTGGAAGCTTTCCATGGCCTGTGAAACCACTTCGGGGAGCCCAGTGAACCTCTCTCCCCGAGACACCGTCCTAGAGGGCGCAATGTCGCCGGATGCCCGATCGGCACCGGATCCAAGCTCCTTCGCACAACCACGGGATGCGATGTCTGCCAGGACAGATGAGGAAATGTCGGGCGAGGTTCCCCGAGACTCCCAGGGCTCTCAGGGCTCTCAGGGCTCCCAGATGCCCCAGAGCTCCCAGAGCTCCCAGAGCTCCCAGAACTCTCAGGACCCCCAGCCCAGGAACCGGGCGAGCCGCGTACGGCGTCTGCTCCGCGGCCCGCGTCCCGAGGCCGTCCCCGTCCTCGTCGGACGTGCCTGCGCCCTGGTGGGCCTGCTGGACATCGCCGCGGGCGTCTTCCCCAGGTTCCGGCACAGCCGTATGCACGCCCTCGCCGAGGTGCTGCCGGGCGCGCTCGGCCCGTTCACCGCCGCGCTCTCCCTCAGCGCCGGCGTGCTGTTGCTGCTGCTCGCCCACGGGCTCAAGCGCGGCAAGCGCCGGGCGTGGCGCGCCGCCGTGGCCCTGCTCCCGGCCGGCGCCGTCGCCCAGTTCGCCTACCGGCACTCGCTGGCGGGCGCCGCCCTCTCGGTGGTGCTGCTGTGGGCCGTCCTGCACCACCGCGACCAGTTCGCCGCGCTGCCCGACCCGCGCAGCCGGTGGCGGGCGCTGGCCAACTTCGTGCTCATGGGCGCCGGCTCCCTCGCCCTCGGGCTGGTCGTCGTCAGCGCCCACCCCGGCCGCATGGTCGGCGACCCCAGCCTCGCCGACCGCCTCACCCACGTCCTGTACGGCCTGTTCGGTTTCGAGGGTCCCGTCGACTACCGGGGCACCACCTCCTGGACGGTCGCCTTCTCCCTCGGCGCCCTCGGCCTGCTCACCGCCGTCACCACCATCTACCTGGCCTTCCGCCCCGAACACCCCGCCGCCCGCCTCACCGAGGAGGACGAGGAACGCCTGCGCGCCCTGCTGGCCCGGCACGGCGGCCGGGACTCCCTCGGCCACTTCGCGCTGCGCCGCGACAAGGCCGTCGTCTTCTCGCCCAGCGGCAAGGCGGCGGTGACGTACCGCGTCGTCTCCGGAGTGATGCTCGCCAGCGGCGACCCGATCGGCGACGTCGAGGCGTGGCCCGGCGCCATCGAACGCTTCATGGACGAGGCCCGCGCCCACTCCTGGACCCCCGCCGTCATGGGCTGCTCGGAGACCGGCGGCCAGGTGTGGACCCGCGAGACCGGGCTCGACGCCCTCGAACTGGGCGACGAGGCGGTGGTGGACGTCGGGGATTTCTCGCTCGCCGGCCGCGCGATGCGCAATGTGCGCCAGATGGTCAAGCGCATCGAGCGCGCCGGTTACGAGACCCGGGTACGACGCGTCCGTGACCTCGGCGAGGCCGAGCTGGACCGCATCCGCCGCGCCGCCGACGACTGGCGCGGCACCGACACCGAGCGCGGCTTCTCCATGGCGCTCGGCCGCCTCGGCGACCCCGCCGACGGCGACTGCCTCGTCGCCACCGCCCACAGAGCCGACGCCGAACCGGGACCGTACGGCGATCTGAAGGCGGTCCTGCACTTCGTGCCCTGGGGCGCCGACGGGGTCTCGCTGGACCTGATGCGGCGCGACCGCGCGGCCGACCCCGGCATGAACGAGCTGCTCATCGTGGCCGCCCTCCAGGCGGCGCCGAGGCTCGGCATCGAGCGCGTGTCCCTGAACTTCGCGATGTTCCGCTCGGCGCTGGCGCGTGGCGAGAAGATCGGCGCGGGTCCGGTGCTGCGGGCCTGGCGGGGGCTGCTGGTGTTCCTCTCCCGGTGGTTCCAGATCGAGTCCCTGTACAAGTTCAACGCCAAGTTCCAGCCCCGCTGGGAGCCCCGCTTCGTCGTCTACCGCGCCTCGGCCGACCTGCCGCGCATCGGCTTCGCCGCCCTCCAGGCGGAAGGTTTCGTCACCCTCTCCGCACTGCTGCCGCGCTTCCTGCGCCGCCACGCGGGCACGCCGCGCCCGTGCGCCCACCGGGTGCCGGAACGGGACGTACGGGCGGCATGACACCCGGCGCCCGGCCGCACCCCGGCCACGCACCGGCCGCACCCCGGCCACGCACCGGCCGCACCCCGGCCACGCACCGGCCGCACCCCGGCCACGCACCGGCCGCACCCCGGCCTCACACCGGCCACGCACCATGGCGGCCATCCGCTGGGCCTACGCTGAACACATGAACAACCAGACCGGCCGCCGCCACGTGGCGGGCCTGCCCGCATGGGACCGCTGCGCGGTCATGGGGGTCGTGAACGTCACCCCCGACTCCTTCTCCGACGGCGGTCGGTGGTTCGACACGACGGCTGCCATCAAGCACGGCCTCGATCTGGTCGCCAAGGGCGCGGACCTCGTCGACGTCGGCGGCGAGTCGACCCGCCCCGGCGCCACCCGCGTCGACGAGGCGGAAGAGCTCCGGCGGGTCGTCCCCGTCGTCCGCGGACTGGCCTCCGAGGGCGTCACGGTCTCCGTCGACACCATGCGCGCCTCGGTCGCCGAGCAGGCCCTCGCGGCCGGCGGCGTCCTCGTCAACGACGTCAGCGGCGGCCTCGCCGACCCCCGGATGCTCCCGGTCGTCGCGGACGCCGGTGCCCCCTTCGTGGTCATGCACTGGCGCGGTTTCCTGGAGGGCGGCAACGTCCGGGGCGTGTACGACGACGTGGTCGGCGAGGTCGTCGGCGAACTGCACGCGCGCGTGGAGGCCGTCCTGGAGGCCGGCGTCGCCGCCGGCCGGATCGTCGTCGACCCCGGTCTCGGCTTCTCCAAGGACGCCGACCACGACCTGGCGCTCCTCGCCCGCCTCGACCGTCTGCTGGGCCTCGGCCACCCGCTGCTGGTCGCCGCCTCCCGCAAGCGGTTCCTCGGCCGGGTCCTCGCCGGGCCGGAGGGCTCCGTGCCGCCCGCGCGGGAGCGCGACGCGGCCACGGCCGCCGTCTCCGCCCTCGCGGCCCACGCCGGCGCGTGGGCGGTGCGGGTGCACGAGGTGCGCGCGACGGCGGACGCGGTGCGGGTCGCCCGCGCCGTCGAAGGAGCGCGTGCCGCGACGGACGGCACGCACACCGGCACGGCGGCAGACACCGGCACGGAAACGGTCGCCGGCACAGAGGAAGCCCGGTGAGCGCCCACACCGACGTCGAGCAGGTCGAGGCCGCCAACACCGCCTTCTACGAGGCGGTCGAGCGGGGCGACTTCGAGGAGGTGTCCTCGCTCTGGCTCACCCCGTCCGACCTGGGCGTCGACGAGACGTACCACGACCCGGCGGACGCCGGCGTGGTCTCCTGCGTGCACCCCGGCTGGCCGGTCCTCACCGGCCGCGGCGAGGTCCTGCGGTCGTACGCGCTGATCATGGCGAACACCGACTACATCCAGTTCTTCCTCACCGACGTGCACGTCTCCGTCACCGGCGACACCGCCGTGGTGACCTGCAGCGAGAACATCCTCAGCGGCGGCCCCGCCCCGGCCGACGGCGACGAGCTCGGCCCGCTCGTCGGCCAGCTCGTGGTCGCCACCAACGTCTTCCGGCGCACGCCCTCCGGCTGGAAACTCTGGTCGCACCACGCCTCCCCCGTCCTGGCCGAGAACGGCGAGGACGAAGCGGAGGACACCCCCTCCTGAGTGGGTAGACGGCCCACAGGGACAGGACGGGGACAGAGACAGGAACGGGACAGGAACAGGGCGGGCACGGAGACCGGCCGGAGGCGGAGCCCGCCCTGCCGGGACCGGCCGGAGCGAGGACGAGAGCGAGGACGAGGAGGGAAGTGGCTGGAATCACGGACCGCCGGGCAACGGCGGCCACCAGCCCGTGAGCCGCCGGGTTCTCCAGGGCGAACGCCGGGTGAAACCTCACGGCGACCGCGCCGGCCCACACCCCCGCGGCCCGGCGCTGTCGGTGCTCGCGGGTAGATTCGACCCCAGGCCGGCGTGCCGCCCGCACGCGGCACCGGCCGGCCGAGACCGACGACTGCAGGAGTGATTCGCGTGGATCGTGTCGCGCTGCGCGGCCTGAAGGCCCGCGGGCACCACGGTGTGTTCCCCAAGGAGCGCGAGGAGGGCCAGACCTTCATCGTGGACCTCGTCCTCGCCGTGGACACCCGGTCGGCCGCGGCCGACGACGACCTGGCGAAGACCGTGCACTACGGCATCGTGGCCGAGGAGGTCGTGGCCGCCGTGGAGGGCGAGCCCGTCAATCTCATCGAGACGCTCGCCGAACGCATCGCCCAGGTCTGCCTGAAGCACGACGGGGTGGAGGAGGTCGAGGTCTGCGTCCACAAGCCGGACGCGCCGATCACCGTGCCCTTCGACGACGTGACCGTCACCATCACCCGGAGCCGCGTATGACCGCCTCGTTCACCGGGGGTCCCAGCGACCCGACCGTCCAGCCGGTGCCCGCCTCCGTCGTCGAGAAGGTCGACGCCGCCGACACCACCCTGCACAACCCCAAACGGGCCGTGATCTCCCTCGGCTCCAACCTCGGCAACCGCCTGGAGACCCTCCAGGGCGCCATCGACGCCCTGGAGGACACCCCGGGCGTGCGCGTCAAGGCGGTCTCCCCGGTGTACGAGACGGAGCCGTGGGGCGTGGAGCCCGGCAGCCAGCCCTCGTACTTCAACGCGGTCGTGGTCCTCAAGACGACCCTGCCCCCGTCCTCCCTGCTGGAGCGGGCGCAGGCCGTCGAAGAGGCCTTCCACCGGGTCCGGGACGAGCGCTGGGGCGCCCGCACCCTCGACGTCGACATCGTCGCGTACGCCGACGTCGTCTCCGACGACCCGCAGCTCACCCTCCCCCACCCCCGCGCCCACGAACGCGCCTTCGTCCTCGCCCCCTGGCACGACCTGGACCCCGCCGCCCGGCTGCCCGGCCGCGGACCGGTCGCCGATCTCCTGGAGGCGGTCACCCGGGACGGCGTCACGCCCCGCGGGGACCTGGAACTGAGGCTGCCCGAGTAGCCGTTAAGGTCGACAGCGCCGGCCGACAGCGCCAAAGGCGCCGGGACGGCCACCGTCCGGACCACCGGGAGACCGGCCCGGACCTCCGGGGATTGCGAAAGGACACCGTGAGAGAGCTGCGCATCAGGGTGCTGGCCGGCGTCTTCGTCGTCGCCGGCGTCCTGTCCTGGGCGGGCGCCCGCCTGTGGAACTCGGTCGGCACGCTCCCCAGCGTCCCGCTGGCCGCCCCCGTCGTCCTCGCCCTGATCGCCGTGGTCCTGCTGGCCACGGCGCTCTCGCTGCGCGCCCGCCTGCGGGCCCAGCGCGAGCGCCGCCCCGGCGCCAAGGGCGTCGACCCCCTGATGGCGGCCCGCGCGGTCGTCTTCGGCCAGGCCAGCGCCCTGGTCGCCGCCCTCGTCGCCGGCGTGTACGGCGGCACGGGCGTCTTCCTGCTGGAGTCCCTCGACATCCCGGCCCGCCGCGACCAGGCCGTCTACGCCGGTTTCTCGGCCCTGGCGGCCGTCGGCGTGATAGCGGCGGCCGTCTTCCTGGAGCGGGTGTGCAGGCTCCCGGAGGACGACGAGGACGACGGCGGCCCGGGGGCGGCACCGGCGGCCTGAGGGCGCGACGACGCGCCTTCCCCGCGTCAGCGGGCCATGATCAGGCTCATCGCCTCGTTGCGCGTGGCCACGTCCCGCAGCTGGCCGCGCACCGCCGACGTTATGGTCTTCGCGCCCGGCTTGCGGATACCGCGCATCGACATGCACATGTGCTCGCACTCCACGACGACGATGACGCCGCGCGGCTCCAGGATCTCCATCAGGGAGTCCGCGATCTGCGTGGTGAGCCGTTCCTGCACCTGCGGCCGGCGGGCGTAGACGTCCACGAGCCGGGCCAGCTTGGACAGACCGGTGATCTTGCCGGTGGTGGACGGGATGTACCCGACGTGCGCCACGCCCCGGAACGGGACCAGGTGGTGCTCGCAGGTGCTGTACACCTCGATGTCCTTCACGAGCACCATCTCGTCGTGCCCGATGTCGAACGTCGTCGTCAGCACGTCCTCGGGCTTCTGCCACAGTCCCGCGAAGATCTCCTTGTACGCCCGCGCCACCCGCGCCGGCGTCTCCCGCAGCCCCTCGCGGTCCGGGTCCTCGCCGACCGCGATCAGCAGTTCGCGCACGGCGTTCTCGGCCCGCTTCTCGTCGAACTCGCCGATCTGGCCCTCGCCGTCCAGCGTCACGGGGTCGGTCATGTGGTGCCTCGTTCCTGTGTGTCTGACGTGCTGGCATACGGGAATGCCGCGCCCCCCAGGCTAGAACCTGGGGGGCGCGGCATACATTCCGGGCCCGACGGGGCCCGCGGGGGTGCCGGGATCAGCTCTCCGGGCGGTCCTCCGGGGTCCGCTCGGGGGCCGGGGCGGGCTCCGCCGCGGTGCTCTTGGCGGTGATCGCCGCCGACGCGCCGTTGGCCCCGTTGGTCAGTGCGAGCTCCTTCGGGGAGAGCACCGGCGGGCGGGTGGACGGCGTGCGGCGCGAGGAGCCGGTCCAGGCGGGCCGCGGCGGGCGCTTGACGATCGGGGCGAAGATCTCGGCGATCTCCTCCTTGCCGAGGGTCTCCTTCTCCAGCAGGGCGAGGACGAGGTTGTCGAGGACGTCGCGGTTCTCGACCAGGATCTCCCAGGCCTCGTTGTGCGCCGTCTCGATGAGCTTCTTGACCTCTTCGTCGACGAGCGCGGCGACCTCTTCCGAGTAGTCGCGCTGGTGAGCCATCTCACGGCCGAGGAACGGCTCGGTGTTGTCCCCGCCGAACTTGATCGCGCCGAGCCGCTCGGTCATGCCGTACTGCGTGACCATCGCGCGGGCCAGGTTGGTGGCCTTCTCGATGTCGTTGGCGGCGCCGGTGGTCGGGTCGTGGAAGACGAGCTCCTCGGCCGCCCGGCCGCCCAGCATGTAGGCGAGCTGGTCCAGCATCTCGTTGCGGGTCGTGGAGTACTTGTCCTCGTCCGGCAGGACCATCGTGTAGCCGAGGGCCCGGCCGCGCGACAGGATCGTGATCTTGTGGACGGGGTCGGAGTTGGGCGAGGCCGCCGCGACCAGGGCGTGACCGCCCTCGTGGTACGCGGTGATCTTCTTCTCCTTGTCCGACATGATCCGGGTCCGCTTCTGCGGGCCCGCGACCACGCGGTCGATCGCCTCGTCCAGCATCTTGTTGTCGATCAGCTTCTGGTCGCTGCGGGCCGTCAGCAGGGCGGCCTCGTTCAGGACGTTGGCCAGATCGGCACCGGTCATGCCGGGGGTGCGGCGGGCGACGGCCGACAGGTCGACGTCGGGCGCGACCGGCTTGCCCTTCTGGTGGACCTTGAGGATCTCCAGACGGCCCTGCATGTCCGGGCGGTCGACGGCGATCTGCCGGTCGAAGCGGCCGGGGCGCAGGAGGGCCGGGTCGAGGATGTCGGGCCGGTTGGTGGCCGCGATCAGGATGACGCCGCCCTTGACGTCGAAGCCGTCCATCTCGACGAGCAGCTGGTTCAGGGTCTGCTCGCGCTCGTCGTGACCGCCGCCGAGGCCGGCGCCGCGGTGGCGGCCGACCGCGTCGATCTCGTCGACGAAGACGATCGCCGGGGCGTTGGCCTTGGCCTGCTCGAACAGGTCACGGACCCGGGAGGCACCGACACCGACGAACATCTCGACGAAGTCGGAACCGGAGATCGAGTAGAACGGCACGCCCGCCTCGCCCGCGACGGCACGCGCGAGCAGGGTCTTGCCGGTGCCGGGCGGGCCGTAGAGCAGGACGCCCTTGGGGATCTTGGCGCCGACGGCCTGGAACTTCGCCGGCTCCTGGAGGAACTCCTTGATCTCCTGGAGCTCCTCGACGGCCTCGTCGGAGCCCGCGACGTCCGCGAACGTCGTCTTCGGGGTGTCCTTGGTGATGAGCTTCGCCTTGGACTTCCCGAAGTTCATCACCCGGGAGCCGCCGCCCTGCATCTGGTTCATCAGGAACAGGAAGATGACCACGATGAGGACGAAGGGAAGCAGGGTGATCAGGAGCCCGACGAACGGGTTCTGCTTGGACGGCGACACCGTGTAGCCGTCGGGGATCTGCTTGTCCTGGTACTTGGTCTGCAGCGTGCTGGCGATGGTGACGCCCTGGTCGCCGATGTAGCTCGCCTGGATCTTCGAGCTGCCCTCGACCTTTTCGCCGTCCTTGAGCTGAACCTTGATGTTCTGCTCGTCACCGGTGGTCAGCTTGGCCGACTCGACCTTGTTCTGGTTGATCGCCTGGACGACCTGGCCCGTGTCCACCGTCTTGTAACCGCCGGACGAGCCGACGACCTGCATCAACACGACCACGGCAAGGACGGCCAGCACGATCCACATGACCGGCCCACGGAAGTATCGCTTCACGTCCATCCATACGGAGCGGTGCCGCCCCGTCCCTCCTGCCATAGTGAGTTTGATAAAGACTGTTCTTCGGACGGTACCCCAGCACGGTCCCCTTCAGCCGCACGGGACGGCCGGCGTTCCCGTCTACGCATGCTCCAACGGCGCGGGAACCACAGGGGTTCCCGATCACCGCGGGGCCTGCCGGCTACGGGGCTCAGCCGCCGTAGACGTGAGGCGCGAGCGTACCGACGAACGGGAGGTTGCGGTACTTCTCGGCGTAGTCGAGGCCGTAGCCGACGACGAATTCGTTGGGGATGTCGAAGCCGACCCACTCGACGTCGATGGCGACCTTGGCGGCCTCGGGCTTGCGCAGCAGCGTGCACACCTTCAGGGAGGCGGGCTCGCGCGAGCCGAGGTTGGAGATCAGCCAGGACAGGGTCAGGCCGGAGTCGATGATGTCCTCGACGATCAGGACGTGCTTGCCCTTGATGTCGGTGTCGAGGTCCTTGAGGATCCGCACGACGCCGGAGGACTGGGTGCCCGCGCCGTAGGAGGACACGGCCATCCAGTCCATGGTGACCGGGGTGGACACGGCGCGGGCGAGGTCGGCCATGACCATGACGGCGCCCTTGAGGACGCCGACCAGGAGCAGGTCCTTGCCCTCGTACTCCGCGTCGATCTTCGCGGCCAGCTCGGCCAGCTTCGCGTCGATCTCTTCCTTGCTGATGAGCACCTGCTGAAGGTCGGCACCCATGTCTTTCGCGTCCACCCGCATCACTTTCGGTCGTCCCGCTTCGTCGGCCGGTCCGGCGCGCTGCCACCGCCCGCGGTGGCGGGCGGTGGGCGGGGCCGGTTTTCAGCCTTGCCGAATCACCAGTCTGCCACCCTGGCGCTGGGCGACGACTTTCCCGGGCAGGTTGATGGCTCCCTGACCGCGCCAGCCGGTGATCAGCCGGTCGACTTCCTCGATGTGGCGGGCGAAGAGCGAGCCGGCGGGGGCACCGGCCTCGATGGCGGCACGGCGCAGGATCCGGCGGCGCACGGCGGGCGGGAGGGCGTAGAGCTTGGCGCACTCCAGCAGGCCGGACGCGTCGCGGACGCCCGCTTCGGCCTGGCGGGCCCAGGCGTCGAGGGCGTCGGCGTCGTCGCGGGAGAGCTGGGCCGTACGGGCGAGGGCCTCGACGACGCCCTTGCCGAGGGCCTTCTCCAGGGCGGGCAGGCCCTCGTGGCGCAGCCGGGAGCGGGTGTAGGCCGGGTCGGCGTTGTGCGGGTCGTCCCACACCGGCAGGGACTGGACCATGCAGGCCCTGCGGGCGGTCTGCCGGTCGATGCGGAGGAAGGGCCGCCGGTAACGGCCGCCGGCCCCCGAGACCTCGGCCATGCCCGACAGGGAGCGGATGCCGGAGCCGCGGGCGAGGCCGAGCAGGACGGTCTCGGCCTGGTCGTCGCGGGTGTGGCCGAGCAGGACGGCCGCGGCGCCGTGGCGTTCGGCGGCGGCGTCCAGGGCGGCGTAGCGGGCGTCGCGGGCGGCAGCCTCGGGGCCTCCCTCGCGGCCGACGGTCACGGCGGTGGACTCGACGGGGTCCAGGCCGAGCCCGCGCAGGCGCAGGACGACCTCGGCGGCGCGCAGGTCGGAGCCGGGCTGCAGGCCGTGGTCGACGGTGACGCCGCCGGCCCGGATGCCGAGCCGGGGGGCCTCGAAGGCGAGGGCGGAGGCGAGTGCCATGGAGTCGGCTCCGCCGGAGCACGCCACGAGGACGAGCGGCGGCGTGGTGCGCTCGTGCGCAGGAGTGTTCGGGGTTGCCGGGAGGCTTTCCCGGGGAGCCTCTTGCGGGATGGGTGCTGCGGTACCGGTGGTGCTGCCGTGGTCGATGGCGCTTCCGTGACCGGTGGGACTGCCATGATCGAGGGCGCCACCGCGGTCGGCGATGCCGCCGCCTTCGGTGGTGCTGCCGTGTTCGATGAGGATGTCGTGGAGGACGCGGCGGACCGCCAGGCGTATCGCCGCGACCGCAGGATGGGGACCCATGTCCGGTGCCCTTCAGGATGGTGTCGGGGGGTGAGCCCGAGCTCGGTCACGCAGAGTGTGTAGATGGTGACAGAAACGGGCCGTTCCCCGAGCATCGCACGCCTGCCGAAGGCTCACGGTCCCTCGGACGGGTGATTGGAGGGGCGTTCGCCTGCCGTCGCCCGGATTCCGTTCACGACTTCTCCGCGGTATTCACTCTTCGGGCTTGCGGTGCACCCGCGCGATCCAGTCCGCCGGTTTGGCGATCTCCGACCGGGTGGGGAGGGTGTTCGGGGAGGTCCACACCCGGTTGAAGCCGTCCACGCCGACCTCGCCGACGACGGCCCGCACGAAGCGCTCGCCGTCCCGGTACTGCTTGAGCTTGGCGTCCAGGCCCAGCAGCTTGCGCAGCGCGAGGTCGAGCCGGGAGGCGCCCTTGGCGCGGCGCTGCTGGAACTTCTCGCGGATCTCCCCGACGGTCGGTACGACGTCGGGGCCGACGCCGTCCATCACGAAGTCGGCGTGGCCCTCCAGGAGGGACATCACGGCGGTGAGGCGGCCGAGGATCTCCCGCTGCCCGGGACTCTGGATCAGCTCGACCAGGGAACGCCCGCCGTCGTCCTCCTCGCCCTCGGGACGGCCCCCGGCGAGGGTCTGGGCGGCGTCGCGGACGCGTTCCAGGAGGGTCATGGGGTCGACGTCGGTCTCGGCGAGGAAGGCCTGGATCTCGCCCTCCAGGTGGTCGCGCAGCCAGGGCACGGCGGAGAACTGGGTGCGGTGGGTCTCCTCGTGCAGGCACACCCACAGCCGGAAGTCGTGCGGGTCGACGTCGAGTTCGCGCTCGACGTGGACGATGTTGGGGGCGACGAGCAGCAGCCGGCCGCCGCCGTTCCCGCCGGCCGGGAGGTCGCGGGTGGCGGGGGCGAAGGTCTCGTACTGGCCCAGGACGCGGGAGGCGAGGAAGGACAGCAGCATGCCGAGCTCGACGCCGGTGACCTTGCCGCCGACGGCGCCGAGGACCGCGCCGCCGGGGGAGCTGCCACGCCGCTGCTGCATCTTGTCGAGCAGCGGCCTCAGGATCTCCCGGAACCCGGCGACGTTGGCGCGGATCCAGCCCGCGCGGTCGACGACGAGGACGGGGGTGTCGTGGACCTCCTCGGTGGCCAGACGGGTGAAGCCCCGGACGTGTTCCTCCGAGGCCTTGGCGTGCCGGCGCAGTTCCGCGACGACGGCCCGGGCCTCGTCGCGGCTCACCTCGGGGCCCGGCCGTACGAGCCGGGTCGCGGTCGCCACCGCGAGATTCCAGTCGACCATCCCGGAAGAAGCAGCACCACCGATGCTCGTCATGCGTCAACCGTACGTGAGTGCTGCCGTCGGGGGCAGGCCGTGCGGTGCGCTGGAGTGGGCCCGCGCACGCCCCGCCCCGCCGCGCCGCTAGCGGCAGCCGCAGTGCGCCAGGGCCGTGGCCGCCCGGTCCAGGGCGGACTGGGCGGCCGCCGGGTCGGGGGCGCCGGAGGTGAGGAAGGCGAAGGCCAGGAGGCGGCCGTCCGCGGTGACCACCGTGCCGGCCAGGGCGTTGACGCCGGTCAGGGTGCCGGTCTTGGCGCGGACGAGGCCGGCGGCGCCGTCGGTGTAGCGGCCGGTGAGGGTGCCGGTGAAGCCGGCGACGGGCAGGCCGGTGAGGACGGGACGGAGTTCGGGGCGGGCCGGGTCGGCGGCCTTGACGAGGAGGGCGGTGAGCAGGCCGGGGGTGAGGCGGTCGGCCCGGTCCAGGCCGCTGCCGTCGTGGAACGCGGCGCCCGCGACGGGCAGGCCGAGGCTCTTCAGCCGGGCGGTGACGGCGGCGGAGGCGCCGGCGAAGTCGGCGCGCTTGCCGGTCGCGACGGCGGTGTGGCGGGCGAGGGCCTCGGCGAGGTCGTTGTCGCTGTGGGTCAGCATCCGCTCGACCAGGGAGGCGAGCGGGGGCGAGGAGACGGTGGCGAGGGTGGTGGCGCGGCCGGTCGCCTTGGAGGGGCCGGGGGCGGTGGTCTCGATTCCGTGGCCGCGCAGGAAGCGGGCGAAGGCGCGGGCCGCGTCCGCCGCCGGGTCCGCCACGCGGGGGGCCGGGCCGCTGGTGGAGCCGTCGGTGCGGGCCTCGTCGGCCATCAGGGCGGTGACGGGGGCGAGGTTGTCGTTGACCCCGATCGGGTGCATCTCGGAGCCGGCGTAGAGCGTGGTGTCGTACGACAGGGTCGCCTGGCGCAGGCCGCGCTTCTTCAGGGCGGCCGCCGTCTTCGCGGCGAGGGTGCGCAGGCTCGCCAGGCCGTCCGCGTCCTCGCGGGCGGTGAGGGTCGGGTCGCCGCCGCCGACCAGGACCAGCTCCCCGGTGTCGCCCTCCAGGGCGGCGCGGGTGGTGAGGCGGTGGTCGGGGCCGAGGGCGGACAGGGCGGCGACGGCGGTGGCGAGCTTGGTGGTGGAGGCGGGGGTGAGGGCGGCGCCGGCGTCGGTGCCGTACAGGCGTCTGCCGGTGGTCAGGTCGGCGACGGCCGCCGCCCGGCGGTCGCCGAGCGCCGGGTCGTCCAGGAGGGGGTCCAGGACGGGCGCGAGGCCCGGGCCGGCCGGGGCCGCCCGTACGGGGCCGGTGGCACCGCCGAGGACGGCGAGCACGGCCGCGGCGCTCGGCGCGGGCCGGGGCGCCCCCGCCGCCGTACCGGAACTGCCGGCTCCGCGGCCGTGATCTGCGCCACCCGTGGCTCCCAGTGCGGCGGCCCGGTGCCGCTCGGCCGTACGCTGACCCGTGGAGTCCCAGGGACCGGCGGCGGTCACCACACCGGCGGCGAGCGCCAGCCCGGCGGTGGCGGCGCCCGCGGTGTACTGCCAGGTCTTCGGCCTCGTGCCCCGCGAAAGGCGTGGCGTCGTGGCCCGTGCGAGCCGTGCGATCCGCGGCCGGACGGCGACGGCGGCACGTGCGAGACGCGGACGTACGGCGCCCGCGGCCCGCACCACGTGCGGCCTCGCGGCCCGCCAAGGCCTCAGCTCTGGCACGGACACCAGCCCCTTTCGCGATCACACACCTGCGTGAGGGACACTTAACCACCAGAACGATGTGCTGATCATGGAGGAGCCACCGGTGGAGTTCGACGTCACGATCGAGATCCCGAAGGGTTCGCGGAACAAGTACGAGGTGGACCACGAGACGGGTCGGATCCGCCTGGACCGTCGACTCTTCACCTCGACCGCCTACCCGACCGACTACGGCTTCGTCGAGAACACCCTCGGCGAGGACGGTGACCCGCTGGACGCGCTGGTCATCCTCGACGAGCCGACGTTCCCGGGCTGCCTGATCCGCTGCCGCGCGATCGGCATGTTCCGCATGACCGACGAGGCCGGCGGCGACGACAAGCTGCTGTGCGTCCCGGCGACGGACCCGCGCGTGGAGCACCTGCGGGACATCCACCACGTGTCCGAGTTCGACCGCCTGGAGATCCAGCACTTCTTCGAGGTGTACAAGGACCTGGAGCCCGGCAAGTCGGTCGAGGGCGCCAACTGGGTGGGCCGCACGGACGCCGAGGCGGAGATCGAGCGGTCCTACAAGCGCTTCAAGGAGCAGGGCGGCCACTGAGCCCTGATCCGGCGCGAGCCGTCCGGCGGGCCGTACGCGTACGCGTGCGGCCCGTTCGCGTTTGGCTCGCACACTGAGGGTTACTGAAGGGTGTGGTCGTACCAGGGAGCACTGCGCACGTGACGGACGCGGAGGACCGCAAGCCGCGGTCGGACGAGGCCAGGAGCGCCTTCCGGCAGCCCGGCCCGGTGACGGCGCCCGCCGAGGGCGAGTCGTCGACGACGTCCGAGTTCGCGATCCCGGACGGGCTGGCCGTTCCGCGCGCCGGTACGGAGTCGGAGGCCACGTCGGAGTTCGCCCTGCCGGAGGGGCTGGACGTGGCGCCCGCGCCGACCGCCGAACCGGAGGGGTCGGCGTTCAGCCCGCCGAGCACCTACAAGGCCCGGGAGGCCCCGCCCGCCTTCACCCCGCCGAGCGGCATCCCGGCGGTGAGCCTGGCCAAGCACGTGCCGTGGCAGGACCGGATGCGCACGATGCTGCGCATGCCGGTGGCCGAGCGGCCCGCGCCGGAGCCGGTGCAGCGGCACGACGAGGCGGGCCCCGCGGTGCCGCGCGTGCTCGACCTGACCCTGCGTATCGGGGAGCTGCTGCTGGCCGGCGGTGAGGGCGCCGAGGACGTGGAGGCGGCCATGTTCGCCGTCTGCCGCTCCTACGGCCTGGACCGCTGCGAGCCGAACGTCACCTTCACGCTGCTGTCGATCTCCCACCAGCCGTCCCTGGTCGACGACCCGGTCACGGCGTCGCGGACGGTGCGCCGCCGGGGCACCGACTACACGCGCCTGGCGGCGGTGTACGCGCTGGTGGACGACCTCAGCGACCCGGACACCCACCTGTCCCTGGAGGAGGCCTACCGGCGGCTGGCGGACATCCGCCGCAACCGGCACCCCTACCCCACCTGGGTCCTGACCACGGCGAGCGGACTGCTCGCGGGCGCGGCCTCGGTGCTGGTCGGCGGTGACCCGATCGTGTTCGTGGCGGCGGCGGTCGGCGCGATGCTCGGCGACCGGCTGGCGTGGCTGTGCGCGGGCCGCGGGCTGCCGGAGTTCTATCAGTTCATGGTGGCCGCGATGCCGCCCGCCGCGATCGGGGTCACGCTCACGCTGGCGCACGTCGACGTGAAGGCGTCCGCGGTGATCACCGGTGGCCTGTTCGCGCTGCTGCCGGGGCGGGCGCTGGTGGCGGGCGTGCAGGACGGCCTGACCGGCTTCTACATCACCGCCGCCGCCCGCCTGCTGGAGGTCATGTACTTCTTCGTGGGCATCGTCATCGGGGTGCTGGTGGTGCTGTACCTGGGCGTCCAGGTCGGCGCCAAGCTCAACCCGGACGCCGCCCTGAGCATCGAGGAGCGGCCCCTGGTGCAGATCGCCGCGTCGATGCTGCTGTCGCTGACCTTCGCGATCCTGCTCCAGCAGGAACGTTCCACCGTGCTGGCGGTGACGCTCAACGGCGGCGTCGCGTGGGTCGTCTACGGCGCGATGCACTACGCCGGCGACATCTCGCCGGTGGCCTCCACGGCGGTCGCGGCCGGCCTGGTGGGCCTGTTCGGGCAGCTGCTGTCCCGGTACCGGTTCGCCTCCGCGCTGCCGTACACCACGGCGGCGATCGGGCCGCTGCTGCCGGGTTCGGCGACCTACTTCGGGCTGCTGGCGATCGCGCAGAACGAGGTCGACAGAGGGCTCGTGTCGCTGACCAAGGCGGTCGCGCTGGCCATGGCCATCGCCATCGGCGTGCACCTGGGGTCGGAGATCTCGCGGCTGTTCCTGCGGGTGCCGGGTGCGGCGACCGCGGAGGGACGGCGGGCCGCGAAGCGGACGCGCGGATTCTGAGCGCGGGCGCCGGCGGGTCCGGCAGGAGGCGACGCGAAGGGGCGCGGACCGTATCGGCCCGCGCCCCTTCGCGTCGGCTCAGTAGCCCTGGTGGTACGGGTTCTGCTCGCCCTGCCGGTAGCTCTGCGGGTGCTGCGGGGCATACGGCTGCTGGGGCTGCTGCGGCTGCTGGGGGCGGCCGTAGTACTGGCCGTCGCCCTGCGGGTGGCCCTGGCCGTACCCCTGGTGGTCGTCGTAGCCCTGATTGCCGTACCCCTGGCCCTGCTGCGGGTACGGGGCGGCGGTCTGCTGCTGGGGGTACTGCGGCTGCTGGGGCTGGTGGGGGTACGGAGGCTGGGGCTGGGGGGCCGGTTCGACGCGGCGCAGCTGGGTGGTCGCGTCGTCCATGACGGGGTGCTGGGGCTGGGGCTGCCAGGCGGCCGGGGCCGCCGGAACGGACTGGGCGGGCTGGGTGGCGTCCGCGCGCTTCTTCTTTCCGCGCTCGCGCAGGTACTCGATGATGATCGGCACCACGGAGACCAGGACGATCAGGACGAGGATCGCCTCGACGTTGGCGCGGATGAGCTCGATCTGGCCGAGCCAGTAGCCCGCGAGGGTGACGCCCGTGCCCCAGGCGATGCCGCCGATGACGTTGTACGTGAAGAACGTGCGGTACTTCATGCGGCCGGCGCCGGCCACGATGGGGGCGAAGGTGCGCACGATCGGGACGAAACGGGCCAGGACGATCGCCTTGGGGCCGTACCTCTCCATGAACTCGTGCGCCTTGTCCAGGTTCTCCTGCTTGAAGAGCTTGGAGTTGGGCCGGTTGAAGAGCTTCGGGCCGAGGAACTTGCCGATCATGTAGCCCACCTGGTCGCCGATGACGGCGGCCAGCACGATCAGCAGGCAGACCAGCCACAGCGGCTGGCTGATGTACTCGCCCTGGGCGACGAACAGGCCCGCGGTGAACAGCAGCGAGTCGCCGGGCAGGAACGCGAAGAGCCCCGACTCGGCGAAGACGATCAGCAGGATGCCGGGCAGGCTGAAGGTCGAGATCAGGTAGTCCGGGCTGAGCCACTCGGGGCCGAGCGCAAGCGTGGTCACGGGAATGTGGCTCCTGCTGCTGGGGGCGGGCGGGGGCTGGCTGCCAAAAGTATCAACGCAGCCGTGGAGGTCCAGGTTCCACGAGGGTACCCAGGATGCGCCCGGAGCCCGCCGGGGAACCCTGCGAACGGGTTCCGGCCGGCGGTCGTCCCGGCCCGGGGCGACCGGGCCGAAACGCTCGCCCTCCCAGGGCTCAGGAGGAGTGCCGGGCGGCGTTGGCGGAGATCGCCTCCTTGAGGTGCTCGGCGAAACCGGGCCGCATCGAGTCGTAGAACGCCTTGAAGCGCTCGTCGGCGACGTACATCTCGCCCAGGCACCGGTGCATGTCGTAACCGCACTCGTAGTACCAGCCGCTGATGTGCTGCCGGTGCTCCTCGGCCAGGTCCATGGCCCGCTCACCGGTGGGCGGTTCGCCGTCGGCCATCAGGGCGCCGTAGCGCTCGCTCCAGTCGGCCGCCTCCGCCTGCATGCGTTTCCAGTCGTCCTTGGTGTAGCGCGCGGCACGGCGCTGCGACTCGGCGTACGCCTCGGTGCCGCCCCAGCGTGCCTCCGCCTCCTCCGCGTACTGCTCGGGGTCCTTGTCCCCGAACACCTCGAACTTCTCCTCCGGGGTGAGGTTGATGCCCATCCTGCGTGCCTCCATGGCCTGCTCCACGGCCGCCGCCATCTTCCGCAGCTTCTCGATCCGGGCGGTCAGCAGCTCGTGCTGGCGGCGCAGGTGCGCGCGCGGGTCCGCGTCCGGGTCGTCGAGGAGGACGGCGACCTCGTCGAGCGGGAAGCCCAGCTCCCGGTAGAACAGGATCCGCTGCAGCCGGTCGAGGTCGGCGTCGCTGTAGCGCCGGTGCCCCGCGTGGCTGCGCTCGCTCGGCACGAGCAGGCCGATGTCGTCGTAGTGGTGCAGGGTGCGCACCGTCACGGCGGCGAAGCCGGCGACCTGTCCCACGGAGTAGCTCACTTCCGCTCCCTTCTTCCGACGCCGTCCACGCTGCCGCCTCACGTGGCGTGAGGTGCAAGTCCTCCGCGGTCAGCCGTCCTCGGGATGGCGTTCCCCCGTCGCGTACGGGTTCTCCTGGCCCTCCGCGAGCACGCCCACGAACGGCTCTCCCTCACCGGCGAAGGTGTAGGCGCCGCCGCGGACGCGCTCGATGAGGCCGCGGGTCCACTCGGCGCCCGAGTCGGCGGAGTGGACCCAGTGGTGCATGATCTCGCCGATGTGGCCGAGTGCGCCGGGCCCCTCCTCGGGCGTGTAGTACTCGGTGACGGAGGCGCGCCACTTCTCGATGGCCCGCACCCGCTCCCGGAGCAGCTCCAGGACCTCCTCGCGGGGCAGGTCGACCATGAAGCCGAGCGCGGCGGAGAGCACGTCCGGCTTCTGGTCGTAGGCGGTGAGGGACTCCCTGAGCAGCCGGAAGTACTCCTCGGTGCCCCGGTCCGTGATCTCGTATTCGGTGCGCGGCGGGCCGCCGGCCGTGGACGGGGCGGTCTCGTGCGCGTGCAGCAGCCCCTGCTTCGCCATCTGCTTCAGGGCGTGGTAGATCGAGCCGGGCTTGGCGTTGGACCACTCGTGCGCGCCCCAGTACTCCAGGTCGTTGCGCACCATGTAGCCGTGGGCCCGCCCGTGCTGGCGGACGGCGCCGAGCACGAGGAGACGGATCGCTGACATGGGGCCAGCGTAGGGTGCGGGGCCGCCCCGGGAGCCGCCCCACTCCCCGGCGAGCGGACCTCACACGGGGGTACCGGTGGCCCCGGGGCGGCTCATGCGCCGGTCCGGCCGACGTGCTCGATATGGACCGTGCGCGTGTCGGGGCCGACGCGGTAGAGAACGCGCCAAGGACCGTGGTGCAGGCGGCGATGGTCCGTGCCCCAGGCCCGCGCCCCCTCAGGTCGTTCGTTCTCGGCGAGCTGGTCGGTGGCCCGCAGGAGGACGTCGACGCTGCCGGGATCGGTTTTGAGGTGTCCTGCGGCGGCGTCGAGCGCCGCCGGCTCCCACACCACCTGCCAGGTCACACGCTCCTCCCCGCCGCTTCGAGCAGAGCGCGGCGGGCTTCGTCGTGCGGTATCGGCGTCTCGGTCCGCCCCAGAGCGCGGTCGCGTTCCAGGCGGGCGAGCGCGAGGGCGTCTTCCAGGTCCTCCAGCTCCGCCGGGGAGATGAGGACGGCGGCCGGAACGCCGCGGTCGGTCAAGGTGATGTGCTCGTGCTGAGCGGCTCGGCGCGCGAGTTCGCCGAGCTTGCCCCTCGCTTCAGCGATGGGATATGTCGCAGACATGCATCCAGTGCACAGCTGGATGCATGTCTGCGGGGCGGCGACGCCCGGCCGGGTGCCGTCAGAACGGGAAGCGGCTGCGCCCGTGCTGCACCGAGATCCACTTCTGCGTGGTGAAGGCGTCCAGCATCGTCTCGCCGTTCAGGCGGCCGAGGCCGGAGTGCTTCTCGCCGCCGAAGGGGACGATCGGCTCGTCGTGGACGGTGCCGTCGTTCACGTGGAACATGCCGGTGTCGATCCGCTGGGCGAAGCGCACGCCGCGCTCGACGTTCCCGGTGTGGACGGCGCCGCTCAGGCCGTACGGGGTGTCGTTGACGAGGCGGACGGCCTCCTCCTCGCCGTCGAAGGGGACGAGGAAGGCGACCGGGCCGAAGACCTCCTGCTTGAGCAGGGCGGAGCCGGCGGGGAGGCCCGTCAGGACGGACGGCTCGACGAGGTTGCCGGTGGTCGTGCCGCGCACCAGGGCCGTCGCACCCTCGGCGAGCGCCTGCTCGACGGTGGCCGTGATCGCGTCCGCCTGCTGGGAGTTGATCACCGGGCCGATGACGGTCTCCGGGTCGCTCGGGTCGCCCGCCTTCAGGGACCTGACCTTGGCGACGAACTTCTCGGTGAACTCGTCGGCGATCGCGCGGTCGACCAGGACGCGGTTGGCGGCCATGCAGACCTGGCCCTGGTGGACGTACCGGCTGAAGACGGCCGCGTCGACCGCGTAGTCGACGTCGGCGTCGTCCAAGACCACCAGGGCGCTGTTGCCGCCGAGCTCCAGGACCGCGCGCTTGAAGTGGGCGGCGCAGACGGTGGCGACGTGGCGGCCGACCGCGTCGGAGCCGGTGAAGGAGATGACCTTCGGCACCGGGTGCTCCAGGAAGGCGTCGCCGATCTCCGCGATGTCCGTGACGACGACGTTGAGCAGGCCGCCGGGCAGGCCGGCGTCCTCGAAGATCCTGCCGATCAGGGTGCCGCCGACGATCGGCGTGTTCTGGTGCGGCTTGAGGACGACGCCGTTGCCGAGGGCGAGGGCGGGGGCGACCGACTTCAGGGAGAGCAGGAAGGGGAAGTTGAAGGGGCTGATCACGCCCACGACGCCGACGGGCACGCGGTAGACGCGGTTCTCCTTGCCGTCGACCGGGGACGGGATGATCCGCCCCTCGGGGGCCAGCGCCAGGTGGACCGCCTCGCGCAGGAACTCCTTGGCGAGGTGCAGCTCGAAGGCGGCCTTGAGGCGGGTGCCGCCGAGCTCGGCGACGATCGCCTCGGTGATCTCCGCCTCGCGCTCCTCGACCAGGCGCAGGGCCTTCTCGAACACCGCGCGGCGGGCGTACGGGTTGGTCGCCGCCCACTCCTTCTGCGCGCGCTCGGCCGCCCGGTACGCCGCGTCGACCTCGCCGGCCGTGGCTATGGTGACCGACGCCAGCTTCTCGTTGTCGTACGGGTTGAAGTCGATGATGTCCCAGGAACCGGTGCCCGGGCGCCACTCGCCGTCGATGTACTGCCGAGCCAAGTCCGTGAAGTACGACGACATGTGACCCCTCCATCCCCTGGCAACCGCCAGCCGACTGCCTGATGGGGCGTCATCGTACTTGTGTTTCAAGAGAGTTGAATGAGTCCCCTGAGGATGTCGCGGCTCTCGTCCGGGCCCGGGCTGTCCTGCTGGAGCTCCTTCAGCGCCGTCTCGTACTGGGCGACGTCCTCGCGTTTGTCCAGGTACAGGGCGCTGGTGAGCTGCTCCAGGTAGACGACGTCGGACAGGTCGGACTCCGGGAAGCTGAGGATCGTGAACGCGCCGCTCTCGCCGGAGTGCCCGCCGAAGCCGAACGGCATGACCTGGAGGCGGACGTTGGGACGCTCGGACATCTCGATCAGGTGCTGGAACTGGCCGCGCATCACCTCGCGGTCGCCGTACGGGCGGCGCAGGGCGGCCTCGTCCAGGACGATGTGGAACTCGGGCGCGTTCTCGGCGACGAGGCACTTCTGCCGCTCCAGGCGCAGCGCCACCCGCCGTTCGACGTCCGCCTCGCTCGCGCCCTTCATGCCGCGCCGGACGACCGCGCGCGCGTACTCCTCGGTCTGCAGCAGGCCGTGCACGAACTGCACCTCGTACACGCGGATCAGCGAGGCCGCGCCCTCCAGGCCCACGTAGGTCGGGAACCAGCTGGGCAGCACGTCGGAGTAACTGTGCCACCAGCCCGCGACGTTGGCCTCCCTGGCCAGGGAGAGCAGGGAGGCGCGCTCCTGCTCGTCCGTGACGCCGTACAGCGTCAGCAGGTCCTCCACGTCCCTCGTCTTGAAGCTCACCCGGCCCAGCTCCATCCGGCTGATCTTCGATTCGGAGGCGCGGATCGAGTACCCCGCCGCCTCGCGCGTGATCCCCCGCGCCTCACGCAGTCGCCTCAGGTGTGATCCGAGCAGCATGCGCCGCACCACCGATCCCGGCTCTCCCGCGCTCACCTTCGCCAGCCTCCCCAACCGTCTTCAAGGGCCGCAGTCTGCCACTAAAACACTCCGAGCAGTACTCGGCCGGTTACGGAGACGGAAACGAGCCGGACGATCCGCGCAAGAACGGGTGGGCAGGGGCGGTTGAGAGCGGATGGGAGCGGATGAGGGCAGATGAAGGCGGATGTGCGGCACACATCCGACAGGAAGGGAGCGAAGAAGCCGCGAAGATGACGGAAAAATTGACCAACAAGCGGTGCGGGAAGGTCCATTTCGGTCACGTGCACGTGCATCTGCCCTTGCATCTGCTCTGCGCTTCCGAAACCATGGTCCCGCACCACCGCCGCATCGCTACGACCGCGAATTCCGGGAGTGCCTCGCATGGGGACGAATGGATCGACCATGCTCGAGCCGTTACGGCAGGGCCTTCCGCCGCTGGACCCCGCATCCGTCGACAACGCCGCCTCCTGCGCCCTGCCCGCCCGCTACGAAGCGGTGCGCGAGGCCCGGCGGTTCGCCCGCAGAACGCTCGGCCAGTGGGAGCTGGGCGACCGTTTCGACGACGTGTGCCTGGTCGTCTCGGAGCTGGTGACCAACGCGCTGCGCCACGCGCTGCCGGCAAACGGCCCGGAACCGGCGGAACAGGAGCCGCCCGTACGGCTCCACCTCATGCGGTGGACCGACCGGCTGGTGTGCGCGGTGCGCGACCCGAGCCACGACAGCCCGGTCGCCCGCGAGAGCGACGACTTCTCCGCCGAGTCCGGCCGCGGGCTGTTCCTCGTCGGCTCCTTCAGCGACAGCTGGGGCTGGCACCCGCTCGCCGGCCCGCTGGAGGGCAAGGTCGTCTGGGCGCTGTTCCGGCTCCGGCCGCCCTGAGGCCGGCCCGCCACGGCGCTTCCCGGCGCCGTGGCTCTACGCGTGTCGCGGCACGATCCGCGACCGCCCCACGACCCTTCCGCGCCCCTCTCGCAGCCCTTCCGCAGCCCTTCCGTGGTCCTTCCGTGGTCCTTCCGTGGTCAGCCTGCGGCCAGTCCGCAGCCAGTCCGCGGTCAGCCCGCGATCAGATGGTCGAATTCGCCGTCCTTGACACCCAGCAGCATCGCCTCGATCTCGGCGCGCGTGTAGACGAGCGCCGGCCCGTCGGGGAAGCGGGAGTTGCGCACGGCGACGTCTCCGCCGGGCAGACGCGCGAACTCCACGCAGGATCCCTGCGAGTTGCTGTGCCGGCTCTTCTGCCAGGCCACGCCGTGCAGCTCCGTGGCCGCCATGCCGTTGTACACGCCGGACGCGCGGGCACCGCCGGGCGTCCCGCCGCCGTACGTCTCACCGTCGTACGCCTCACCGTCGTACACGTCGTGGTCCACAGGTCGCTCCCCGGTGGTGCACTGGCTGGTGTGGCCATTGATGCGGTGGTCAACTGTTCCGGATCATAGCTCGCCGATCGTGCATCTGCGGGAGCAAATGCACGTGCACGGCGCGTGGTCCCGCGACTACAGCCGTGACGACCGCCCTGCCGAAAACCTCGGCCTCTCCGACAACCTCGGCTTCTCCGACGCCCGCAACGGCGGGGCCGTTCCTGCGTATGACCCGCGTATGCCCTCAATTTAGATGAACATGCAACAGGTGAATTCGCAACAAGCGCCGGTGCGCCGGAAGCCGGCGCGGCAGGTGTCCATGCAACAGCAACAGGGGCCCGCTCGATGCGGCGGGCCCCTGCGGACGGGTGGTGCGGTGATGCCGGTCAGCGGGTGGCGTACGGCAGCAGCGCCATCTCCCGGGCGTTCTTGACCGCCCGGGCCAGCTGACGCTGCTGCTGGGCCGTCACGCGGGTGACGCGGCGGCTGCGGATCTTGCCGCGGTCGGAGATGAACTTCCGCAGCAGATCGGTGTCCTTGTAGTCGATGTACGTGATCCCGGCCTGGTCCAGCGGATTGGGGCGGCTCTTGGCGGGCTTGCGGTCGGGCTTGCGGGGCATGGGCGGTCAGACCTCCAGGAGGGTGTCGAAGGCGGGCGGCAGCCGCTTCCAGGCGTCGCGCCCGGCGGCGTACTCGGCGTCGGTCAGCAGGCAGGACTCCAGCAGGTGCTCCAGCCCGTCGCGGTCGAGGCCGGGCGAGGTGAAGACGAGGTGCTGGCAGCGGTCGCCGTGCTCGGGGTGCCAGTCCAGCGCGGCGGCGGCGCGGCGCACCGGCGGGACCATCTCCCAGGCCGCGTCGGGCAGGGAGGCCAGCCACGGCCCCGCGCTCTCCACGCACAGGGCGCCGCCGGCCGCGTCCCAGTGCAGCAGCGTGTCCGGCTTGTCGGCGAGCCAGAACCGGCCGCGGCTGCGGGCGGCGGCGCAGGTCAGGTCCTCCAGCGCCGCGTACAGCCGTTCCGGGTGGAAGGGGCGGTGCCGGCGCCAGACGAGGGTGGCGACACCGTGCGCGTCGGCCTCGGCGGGCAGCAGCGCGCAGGCCGGGTGCTGGGCCGCCGCCGCGGCCTCCACGTCGAAACCGGCCAGGGCCGCCTCGGCCAGGGCCGTCGGGCCCGGACGCGGTGGGGCGCCCGCCAGGCCGCCGTGGCCGATCGGGACCTGGCGGGCCGTCGGGTGCAGCTGGGCCAGCAGCTCGCGGTCCTCGTCGTCGGCCTCCGGGGAGTCGGCGACGGCGAGGACGGGGGCGTACTCCAGCTGCCGCGCGAAGGTGTCGGCGACCGTGCGCTGGTCGGTGGCCGCGGCGGCGAGGCCGCCCTCGGCGAGGTCGTCGCCGTTGCCCAGGTACGGGAGCACCAGCGCCGGGTCGACGGCGGTGATCACGCCGGTGACGGTGAGGCCGCCGGCCGCCACCACCTCCGCCATCGCCTTGGGCTCGACGGAGTCCCACAGCTCGACGACCGCGAGCGGGGTGTCCCCGGCGTCCGCGAGCCGTTCCAGCTCCGGCACCAGATCCTCGCGCAGGGCGCAGCAGGCGCAGTCGTTGACGAGCGGGGCCTCGCCGGCGGACCGGACGCCGGAGGCGTCGCGCACGGTCCGTACGACGGTGCCCGCGGCGGCGGTCGCCAGGTCGTGGTGGAGGGCGACACTGCCGGGCACGTCGGTGAGCAGCCGTGCCACGGCCGCCCGGCGGGCGTCGGCGTGCAGTCCGCCGACGATCACCACCGGCAGACTCATGCCCCGCCCCGCTTCCCGTACCGGCGCTCGAAGCGCTCCACGCGCCCGGCGGTGTCCAGGACGCGGGCCGTGCCGGTGTAGAAGGGGTGGCTGACGTTCGAGATCTCGACGTCGACGACCGGGTAGGTGTTGCCGTCCTCCCACTCGATCGTCTTGCCGCCGGCCCGGGCCGAGAGCGTCGAGCGGGTGAGGAAGGCGTAGTCCGCGGCACGGTCGCGGAAGACGACGGGTCCGTACTCCGGGTGGATTCCCTCGCGCATGACGGTCAGCGCTCCTCTCGGAAGTCGACGTGGCGGCCGACGACCGGGTCGTACTTGCGCAGGGTCAGGCGGTCCGGGTCGTTGCGGCGGTTCTTGCGGGTCACGTAGGTGAAGCCGGTCCCGGCGGTGGACCGGAGCTTGATGACCGGGCGGAGTTCGTTGCGTGCCATGCTGCTATCTTACTGAAAATGAATTCCATTAACACCAACGTCTGAGGAGAGGTACGTCACCGTGTCCGCGCACTGCATGCTGACCGGCGCCCGGCCCGGCTTCGGCAACCGCATCTCGCACTCCCACCGGCGGACCTCCCGCCGCTTCGACCCCAACATCCAGACCAAGCGCTACTGGCTGCCGAGCGAGGGCCGGTACGTACGGCTGAGGCTGAGCGCCAGGGGGATCAAGACGGTCGACACGATCGGCGTCGAGGCGGCCGTGGCCCGCATCCGCGCCCGGGGAGTGAGGGTCTGATGGCCAAGAAGAGCAAGATCGCGAAGAACGAGCAGCGGCAGGAGACCGTCGCGCGGTACGCCGCCCGCCGGGCCGAGCTGAAGGAGATCATCCGGCGCCCGTCCTCGACCGAGGCCGAACGGCTCGCCGCCCAGCGGGAGCTGCGGCGCCAGCCCCGGGACGCCAGCGCCACGCGCGTACGCAACCGCGACCGGACCGACGGACGGCCCCGCGGCTACTTCCGCGCCTTCGGGCTGTCCCGGATCGGCCTGCGGGAGCAGGCGCACGCCGGGCATCTGCCGGGGGTCCGCAAGGCGTCCTGGTAGGTGCCGGGCGCGCACCCCGGAGCCGGGGGCCCTCCTGGTAGCTTGCTGCGGTCGCGGGCCGACCCGGCCGTCCGGCTACAGCTTGGAGCTTGCGGTGACGTGGGTGACTGTGGGGAGTACGACCGGCAGGGCCACGGGCATGGCCTTCGGGGTCGCGGCGGTGCTGGCGGTGCTGACGCTGTCCGCGTGCGGTGACGGCGGGGGCGGCTCCGGGGACGCTGGGAATGCCGGGAACTCCGGGGGCGCGCTCTCGGCGGGGTCCGGCGCCGGTGCGAGTGCGAGTGCGGCTGCAAGCGCGGATGCGAGTGCGGGTATGGGCGGCGGGCCGGGCGGGTCGCCGTCCGCCGGTGCCGGCCGGCTGGAGGGCAGCTGGCTCGCCACGACCGGCGGCAGGGCGGTGGCCCTGGTCGTCACCGGCGGCAAAGCCGCCGTCTTCGCGATGGGCGGGACCGTGTGCAGCGGCACCGTGGGCGTGCGGGCCGGGCAGGAGGTCATCCGCCTGAAGTGCGCCGACGGCGGCGAGGACCGGACGAACGGGACGGTCGACTCCGTCGGCGGGACGACGCTGAAGGTGACCTGGGAGGGCGGCGTCGGGCCGGAGACGTACACCAAGGCGCGGGGCGGTAAGTTCCCGTCCGGGTTGCCGACGTCCGGTGTCGGTTCCTGACGTACGGACCGGCACCGCCGGCGGCGTCCGGGAGCCGAGCCTGATGGCGGCGCCCGCAGTGCCTTCCCCCTGTCATCGCCCTCAGAGGAACGTACCCATGCGCGCCATCGCCCCCGTCGCCGCCGTCGCCGTCGCCGCGGCCCTCGTCCTGACCGCCTGTGACGACGGCGGCGGCACCGGCAGCTCCGGTGACTCCCGTACCGACGACCGGGGAGCCGGTCGGGGCGGTGCCGCCTGCCGGATCGACGAGGTGGGCATCGAGGCCGCCGCGAGTGCCGCGCCGGCCGCCGGGGACACGGGCACCGTCTCCTTCACCGTCACCAACCGCGGCGCCGCGTGCACGCTGGACGGCTTCCCCGCCGTCACCCTGGCGGCCGGCGGCACCTCGGTGAAGGTGCCCGCCGAGCAGGCCGCCCAGGCGCAGAAGCTGACGCTCGCCGAGGACGCGGCGGTCTCCTTCACCCTCACCTACGTGCGCGGCGAGGCGGGCGGCGAGCGGAGTCTCGCCGTGAAGTCGGCGGAGGTCGCCCTGCCGGGCGCCTCGGACACGCGCGGCTTTCCGTGGTCGTACGGAGAGGTCGTGCTGAAGGGCGAAGGGCTGCCGGACGCCTCGGTGGGGCCGTTCCAGCAGGCGGGCGACTGACGTCCGCTCCCTCCCCGGGGGCGGCGGACCGTTACGGCAGCGGAGGCTTCGGCCGGAGGCGGGCGCGGTCGGCGGCGTGGGTGCCCTCCGTCCAGCCCGCCGCGTCGCTCACCCCGCGCAGCCGGGTCGTGGTCGTCTCCGGGAACATCCGCTCCAGGCGGTCGGTGACCGCGGCCTCGCGGGAGGCGAGGACCGGGAGCAGGTCCGCGGCCGGCCCCGCGGAACCGGCGGCCCGTTCGCGGGCGGTCTCCTCGATCACGGCCTCCTCGGCCGCGCGCAGGCGGGTTCCGACGCGGTGGGCGTAGGCCGCGAGGAACGACTGACGGAAGGTCTTGGTCCGCTTCCGTCCGCCCGCCCGCTGCCCGGCTTCCGCCCTGGTCATCGCGGCCTCGGCCTGGACCAGGAGCGAGGTGTAGAGGAGTTCGACCGCCTCCAGGTCTGCTTCGAAACCGACGACGGTGGAGAAGCCGAAGGGCTCGTTCCACACGGCCCGGCAGTGGTTCGCGGCGGCGACCGCGTCGAGGAGCACCGCCTTGGCCTGCTCGTACGGCGGCTCGACCCCGATCCGGCAGGCACCCGGGGCGTCCGGCGCCGGCGTCCGGGCCGACAGCAGCGCGGCGTCGATGCTGTAGCGGGCCATCAGTTCCTGCGCCTTGGCGCTGAGGGCCTCGGCCTCCTCCGGGTACGCGGTCGCCTCCGCCTTGGCGAGCAGGGCGCGGACCCGGCCGAGGGTCCGGGACTGCGGTCGCGGGTCGCGCGCACCGGGGGATGAGCCGGCGGCGGGACCGGAAGCGGATTCGCCGGATTCACCGGATGTGGCGGATGCACTGGATGCGCTGGATGCACTGGATGCGCTGGATGCGGCATACCCGCCGGATGTGTCGAGGGGTTCCAGGGCGGGCAGGCGCAGCAGCAGGCGGTAGAGCTCCAGCACGGCGGTGGCGTGCGAGAAGCGGTCGGTGCGGGGCGGGGTCCCGGCGGGCAGCGCGTCGAGCTGCGCGGCCCAGCGGCGCCCGCGCGGGCCGTCGTACGGCGCCTGCGCCCGGATCAGCGCCGCGGCCAGCCGCACGTGGACGTCGTCCAGCTCGCGGCGCACGATCCGTACGACGTCGGCGGGCTGCCAGCCGCGCCGCCAGGCCGCGGCCACGAACTCCTGTCCCCGGCGCCCGAGTTCGGCGTCCGCCGCCGGGTCGGCCGCGAGCAGGGAGGCGGCGGCGTCGAGGGTGGCGTCGGTGGTGTCGTACAGGGCGGTGCGCAGGGCGCGGTCGACGGTGCTGGGCGTACTCACCCGGCGATGGTGTCACGGGACCGGCGGCGTCTCACTTCACGGAATTGCCGGATACCCGCCGGGCGGGTCTCCCAGCATGGCGCACATGGTGGACATGTCTTTGTACGCGGCGTTCCTCGTCGCCGCCTTCGCGCTGTGCGTCTCCCCCGGCCCCGACATGATGTTCATCGTCGCGATGGGCGGTCGCGGCGGGCCGGCCGCGGGCGTGATGGCGGCGTTCGGGGTGGCCTGCGCGATGCTGGTGCACGCGGTGGCCGCGGCACTCGGCCTGTCGGCGCTGTTCACGGCACTGCCGGTGCTCTATCACGTACTGCGCTGGGCGGGCGCGGCCTATCTGCTGTACCTGGCGGTGAAGGCGTTCCGGGACCGGTCGGTGCCGGGCGGGGAGGAGGCGCCCGCGCGGGGTGCGGGGATGCGGCGGGCGTTCTGGCAGGGCGCCGTCACCAACCTGCTCAACCCCAAGGTGATCCTCTTCAACGTGGCCTTCCTCCCGCAGTTCGTGGACCCGTCCCTCGGCCATGTCCCGGGGCAGCTGATGCTGCTCGGCACGACGATCGTGGTGATGGGCTTCCTGTGCGACGGCACCGTCGGGCTGCTCGCCGGGCGGCTGGCGAACGTGCTGCGGCGCAGCGCGCGGGTGAACCGGTGGCTGAACATCGCCTCGGGGACGGTGTTCACGGGGCTGGCGGTGCGGCTGGTGGTCACTTCGCCGAAGTAGCTGAAGCAATGTCGTCAACCAACGGTTGACACCCCCTTGGCGTCAACCTACGGTTGACACATGGCGAAGAACACGACCATCACGTCGTCCGTGCGTCTCGACGACCTCATCGCAGCGATCAAGAAGGTCCACGCCGAGCCCTTGGAGCAGCTCCAGGACGCGGTGATCGCCGGGGAGCACCTCGGCGAGGTGGCCGACCACCTGATCGGCCACTTCGTGGACCAGGCCCGGCGTTCGGGCGCCTCCTGGACGGACATCGGCAAGAGCATGGGAGTCACCCGGCAGGCGGCGCAGAAGCGCTTCGTGCCGAAGGAGTCCACCGACCTCGACGACAGCCAGGGCTTCAGCCGGTACACGCCCCGCGCCCGCAACGCCGTGATGGGCGCGCACAGCGCGGCCAAGGCCGCGGGGAACGCCGAGGGCCTGCCCGAGCACCTCGTCCTCGGGCTGCTCGGCGAGTCCGAGGGCCTCGCCGCGAAGGCGATCGCCGCGCAGGGCGTGCCGCTCGAAACGGTCCGCGAGGCCGCGACCGCGGCACTCCCGCCGGCCGCCGCCGAGGTCCCGGAGCTGGTGCCGTACGGCCCGGCGGCCAAGAAGGTCCTGGAACTCACCTTCCGCGAGGCGCTCCGCCTCGGCCACAACTACGTCGGCACCGAGCACCTCCTGCTCGCCCTGCTGGAGCACGAGAACGGCGAGGGCGTGCTGAGCGGTCTCGGCATCGACAAGGGGAGGACCGAGGAGTACGTCACCGAGGTGCTGGCACAGTTCCTGGAGACGTCCGAACAGGAGTCGTAGGCGGGGCGGGGCGGGGCGGGCCGGGTGCGGCTGGCCCTGGGACGGGCCGAGGCCGGCCGAGGCGCGGGGGTGCGGCGCGGGACCGGCGCCGGCAGTCGGGGGTCCCGGCGGCAGCCGGTACCTCGGTGACGGCCAGGGGTCCCGGCAGCAGCCGGTACCTCGGCGACGGTCGGGGCCCGGCAGCAGCCGGCCGCGGGGCGTTGTCAGACCCGCCTGCGACACTCGCAGCATGGCCGGTCGGTGGGCGCTCGCCGTGGCCGAGGGCGGCGGTGTGGAGGTCGCGCCCCTCGGCCCGGACGGGCTGCCCGCCGGACCGGTGCGGCGCGAGGCGGACCTCGCCGGGGCCGTGCGCGGCCGGCCGGGTGTCACACGGTGGGTGTGGCGGTCCACCGCCGAGGTCTACCCGCGTCTGCTCGCCGCGGGGGTGCGGGTGGAGCGGTGCTACGACATCGAGGACGCCGAGACGCTCCTGCTCGGCCACGAGGGCCGCTACGGCGAACCCCGGTCGGCCGCCGCCGCCCTGGCCCGGCTGCGCGGCGGCCCCGTACCGCCCGATCCGCCCCAGCGGTCCGCCGAGCCCGGCGCGCAGTCCCCGCTCTTCGAACCACAGGCCGTCCACCTGCCGCTGAGCGACCTGACCGCCGTCTACGCCGAGCAGCAGCGGCGGCACGACCGCACCGCGCACCCCGACCGGATGCGGCTGCTGACGGCGGCCGAGTCGGCGGGGATGCTGGTGGCCGCCGAGATGAACCGCGCGGGCCTGCCGTGGCGGGCCGACGTGCACCGCGAGGTGCTGCACGGCCTGCTCGGCGAGCGCTACGCGGGCGGGGGCGAGCCGCGCCGGCTGGCCGAGCTGGCGGAGGAGGTGTCCGCCGCCTTCGGGCGCCGGGTGCGGCCCGATCTGCCCGCCGACGTGGTCAGAGCGTTCGCGCAGGCCGGGATCAAGGTGCGGTCGACCCGGCGGTGGGAGATCGAGTCCGTCGACCACCCGGCCGTGAAACCGCTGCTGGAGTACAAGAGGCTCTACCGGATCTGGGTGGCGCACGGCTGGTCCTGGCTGCAGGACTGGGTGCGCGACGGGCGGTTCCGGCCCGAGTTCCTGGCCGGCGGGACGGTCACCGGACGCTGGGTGACCAACGGCGGGGGCGCGCTGCAGATCCCCAAGGTGATCCGGCGGGCCGTCGTCGCCGACCCGGGCCGGCGGCTGGTGGTCGCCGACGCCGACCAGATGGAACCGCGCGTGCTGGCGGCGATCTCCCGCGATCCGGGGCTGATGGAGGTGGCCGGCCGGGAGGGCGACCTGTACCAGGCGGTGTCCGACCGGGCCTTCTCCGGCGACCGCGCCCAGGCCAAGCTCGCCGTGCTCGGCGCGGTCTACGGCCAGACCTCCGGTGACGGCCTGAAGAACCTCGCCGCGCTCAGACGCCGCTTCCCGAAGGCGGTCGCGTACGTCGACGAGGCCGCCCGCGCCGGCGAGGAGGGGCGCCTGGTGCGGACCTGGCTGGGGCGGACCTGCCCGCCGGCGGCCCGGGCGGAGGACGACGACGCCGGGGAGGCCGGCATCCCCCTCGCCGAGGCGGAGTCCGACGACCGGGCGTGGGTGCCGGGCTACGCCTCCACCGACGCCCGTGCCCGCGGCCGGTTCGCCCGGAACTTCGTCGTCCAGGGCAGCGCCGCCGACTGGGCCCTGCTGCTGCTCGCCGCGCTGCGGCGCGCGTGCGCGGATCTCTCGGCCGAGCTGGTCTTCTTCCAGCACGACGAGGTGATCGTGCACTGTCCGGAGGAGGAGGCGGACGCGGTGGTGGCGGCGATACGGGAGGCGGCGGACCTCGCCGGGCGGCTGACGTTCGGGGACACTCCGGTGCGGTTCCCGTTCACGACGGCGGTGGTGGAGTGTTACGCGGACGCCAAGTGATCAGCCCGCGCCGGTCGCGCGGGACAGGTCCCTGGGCCCGGGTCCTTGAGCCCCCGAGCCCCGATCCCCGAGCCCCGATCCCTTGAGCATCAGATGACGGGTGGCCGTCCCAGCCGGGTGAGCCGCCACACCGTCCGCCACCGCATGGGCCGGCGCTCCCCCGCGGGCTCCCGGACGCCTTCCGCGAACCCGCCGAACCAGGCGCGCAGTCCGGCGCCCGACCGGTTCCGTACGAGGGTCAGCAGCAGCCACACGCCCAGGTGCACCGGAATGAGCGGCAGCGGGAGCCGGCGGCGGGCCAGCCACACCCGGTTGCGGGCGTTGACCCGGAAGTAGACGGCGTGCCGCGCGGGCGAGGTCTTCGGATGCCGGAGCAGCAGCTCGGGCGCGTACAGGATGCGCCACCCGGCATCGGCCGCGCGCCAGGCGAGGTCGGTCTCCTCGTGCGCGAAGAAGAACTCGGCGGGCCAGTCGCCGACCTCGTCGAGCATCGCCATCCGCAGCGCGTGCCCGCCGCCGAGGAACCCGGTCACGTATCCGCCCCGCATCGGATCGGACGCCCCCACCCTGGGCACGTGCCGCTGCTGCGTCTCCCCGTGCTCGTCGGCGATCCGGAAGCCGACGATGCCGAGCCGGTCGTCGGCGGCGAACAGTTCCCCCACGCGGCGGAGCACATCGGCGTCGACGAGCAGTCCGTCGTCGTCCAGTTCCACGACCACGTCGACGTCGCCGTACTCCCGCAGCCGCGCCAGGGCCACGTTCCGCCCGCCGGGGCAGCCGAGGTTCTCGCCGGTCTCGACGGTGGTGACCTCGCCGGGCAGCGACAGCCGCCGGGTGAACTCGGGCAGCGGGCAGCCGTTGCCGACGATCACGATCCGCGCGGGCGGCACGTCCTGCTTGGCCACGGACTCCAGCAGGGCGTCCACTTCGGCGGGCCGGTTGCCCATGGTCACCACGGCCACGGCGATCCTCGGCGACCCCATGTCCTCACCTCTCCCGACACGTTTCCCGGCACCTCTTCCGGGCGCCCCGGCACCTCTCCCGGCGCGCCACGGCACCTCCGTCGGTGCCTCTCCCGGCACATCCACCGGCACATCCACCGGCGTGTTTCCGGCCGGAGGCCGCGCTCGCGCGATGCTAGCCGTTCACGGTGCCGTTCCATGGAGGAGGCGCGCGGTTGGACGGAAAGGTGAGACAACACCGTGAGACCGACAAGTCCGGCCCGAACACCGCCGAGCGGCCTCCACGGCTGTCGCCGTCCACCACCGGGTTCCGGGGCGTGCCGGGTGATCGGCCGGCCCGGTGCTCCAGGACCTTCCGCCGCACCGGCTCGGGGAGGACGAAGCGGAAGGAGCTGCGGCGCTCGCGGCCCTCGGCGGCAAAGTGCAGCAGCGCGTCGTGGGTGATCTCGGGGCCCTCTCCGCCGTGCCGCCCCTCGGGACCGTAGACGGCCGGCAGGGGCAGCACCCTGCCGGTGCGGACGTTGCGCCGCCGCGTCGGGTGGACGCGGGTGGCCGGCGCCCCGGCGAGGCTCTCACCGAGGCCGGAGGCGCCACCGGCGGCATCGCGGCCCGCGGCGCGGACACCTCCCGCCCGGCGGCCACCGGCTTCGCACGCCCTGGCCGCCGGGCGGGACACACCACGCCCTCGGCACGGCAAAAGGCCAGGTCACGGATGATGTGACCTGGCCTTGTCCAGAGCCGCTTTCGGGATTCGAACCCGAGACCTACGCATTACGAGTGCGTTGCTCTGGCCATCTGAGCTAAAGCGGCGCGCTGTCCGCACCATGGTGCGATCAGCAACGACGGTAAGTCTACACAGTTTCCCGGAGTGCTTCGTACCGGCCCCGGAGCGCAGAGGCCCCGGGGCCGGTCAGGAGCCGCGCGCAGGGCTAGGAACAGCGCTTTCCGTTCGCCGGTGCCGTACCCCGCAGGAGGTAGGCGTTGATCGTGGAGTCGATGCAGGAGCTGCCGCGGCCGTAGGCAGTGTGGCCGTCGCCGTCGTAGGTGAGCAGGCGGGCGGAGGAGAGCTGGGCGGCCAGGGAGCGGGCCCAGCGGTACGGGGTCGCCGGGTCGCGGGTGGTGCCGACCACGACGATGGGGGCGGCGCCCTCCGCCTGGATGCGATGCGGCTCGCCCGTGGGCTTCACCGGCCAGTACGCGCAGCTCAGGGACGCCCAGGCGAGGCTCTCGCCGAAGACGGGGGACGCCTTCTCGAAGGCGGGGAGGTCCTTGCGCACCTCCTCGGGCGAGGAGAAGGCGGCGGGGAGGTCCAGGCAGTTCACGGCGGCGTTGGCGGACATCAGGTTGCTGTAGGTGCCGTCCGGGCCGCGCTCGTAGTAGCTGTCGGACAGGGCGAGCAGGCCGGCGCCGTCGTTCCGTTTCATCGCCGAGGTCAGGGCCTCGCGCAGCTGCTGCCAGGCACCCTCGTCGTACATCGCCGTGATCACGCCGGTGGTGGCCAGGGACTCGGTGAGCCTGCGGCCGGCGGAGTCGCCGGCGGGGATCGGGCGGGTGTCGAGCCGGTCGAAGAACGCCTTGAGGTTCTGCCCGGCCCGCGCGGGCGTGGTGCCCGGGCCGCCGAGCGGGCAGTCGCTGCGCCGCACGCAGTCCTTCGCGAACGACTGGAACGCCGTCTCGAAGCCCGCCGTCTGCTCCCGGTTCAGCCGCCGGGCCGGCAGCGACGGGTCCATGGCGCCGTCCAGCACCAGCCGGCCCACCCGGTCCGGGAACAGCCCCGCGTACGTCGCCCCGAGAAGCGTCCCGTACGACGCTCCCACATAGGTCAGTTTCCCGTCCCCCAGCACCGCCCGGAGGATGTCCATGTCCCGGGCCGCCTCGACGGTCGACACATGGCGCAGCAGCTTGGGCGCGGACGCGCCGCAGCCCTCGGCGAACCCCTTGTAGGAGTCGACGAGGCCGTCGGTCTCCTTGTCGTCGTCCGGGGTGACGTCCGTCTGCGTGTACGCGTCCATCTGCGGGCCGTCGAGGCACTTCACGGGCTCGCTGCGGGCCACGCCGCGCGGGTCGACCGCCACCATGTCGTAGCGGGCGCGGACCTCCGCCGGGTAGCCGATGCCCGCATACTGCTGGAGGTAGCCGACGGCCGAGCCGCCCGGCCCGCCCGGGTTCACCAGCAGCGAGCCGAGCCGCTTGCCCGGGCCCGTGGCCTTCCTGCGGGCCACGGCGAGGCGGACGTCGCCCTCGGACGGCTTCGCGTAGTCGAGCGGCGCCTTCAGGGTGGCGCACTGGAAGTCGGGGGCCCCGCAGTCACGCCACCGCAGCTTCTGCCCGTAGTACGGGACCAGGGCGGACGGGACGGAGCGGGGAAGCGCGGCCAGCACCGGGGCCGCCGTGGCGGACGCGCGCGTCGCCTCGGCCGCCGGGCCTGCGGAGCTCGACGCGCCTTCGGCGGAGCACGCCGTGAGGAGCAGTGCGGCGGCGAGGAGAGTGGCCGCGGCACCGGTACGGGTCCTGCGGAGAGAGCGCCTTGTGTGCATTCAGCGAGAGTAACGGCGTGCGACGGTCCCGACGCGCTGTGTGCCCGCCGCGCCCCGGACGAGTTACGCCGCCGGGAGCCGTCACGCGCCTCGCTCCCGCGCCGGGTGCCGGCGCGGTGCGTCGCCCGTGAGTGAGGTCCTGGCCTCAGCCCGCTCTGAGCGCCATGGTCATCGCCTCCACCGCGAGCAGCGGGGCCACGTTGCGGTCGAGGGCGTGCCGGCAGGCGGCGATCGCCTCGATACGGCGGAGGGTGGCCTCCGGGGTGCTGCCGCGGGCGAGGCGCTCCAGGGCGTCCTCGGCGTCGGCGTTGGCGATCGCCACGCGGGAGCCGAGCTGGAGGGCGAGCACGTCGCGGTAGAACCCGGTGAGGTCGGTCAGGGCGAGGTCGAGACTGTCGCGCTGCGTGCGGGTCCTGCGGCGCTTCTGCATGTCCTCCAGGTCCTTCACCACGCCCGCCGTGCCGCGCGGCAGCCGGCCGCCCTGCGCGGCGCCGAGGGCCGCCTTCAGTTCCTCGGTCTCCTTGCCGTCCATCTCCTCGGCGAGCTGCTTGGCGTCCTCCGCCGCCGCGTCGACCAGTTCCTGCGCGGCCTTCAGCGCGCCGCCGATCTCCTCGACGCGCAGCGGCAGCCTCAGCACGGCGGCCCGGCGCTCCCGGGCGGCCGGATCGGTGGCCAGGCGGCGGGCCCGGTCGACGTGGCCCTGGGTGGCGCGGGCCGCGGCGGCGGCGACCTCCGGCTCGATGCCCTCGCGGCGCACGAGCATGTCGGCGACGGCCTCGACCGACGGCGTCCGCAGGTTCAGGTGGCGGCAGCGGGAGCGGATCGTGGGCAGGACGTCCTCGAGGGAGGGGGCGCACAGCAGCCACACCGTGCGGGGGGCGGGTTCCTCCACGGCTTTGAGGACGGCGTTGGCCGACTGCTCGTTCAGCCGCTCGGCGTCCTCGACGAGGATGATCTGCCAGCGGCCGGTCGCGGGCGAGGTGAACGACTTGCGGACGGTGTCGCGCATGTCGCGGGCCAGGATCTGCGTGCCGACGGCGGCGATCGTGGTGACGTCGGCGTGGGTGCCGATCAGGGCGGTGTGGCAGCCGTCGCAGAAGCCGCAGCCGGGGACGCCGCCGAGCGCGCGGTCGGGGCTCACGCACTGCAGCGCGGCGGCGAAGGCCCGCGCCACCTGCGTCCGGCCCGCGCCCGGCGGTCCCGTGAACAGCCAGGCGTGCGTCATCTTCGACGCCTCGGGAGGGGGGGTGTCGGTCGCGGCGGCCGTGACGAAGGCATCGGCGTCCCGGGCGGCGGCGACGAGATGCTCGCTCACCTTCTCCTGCCCGACGAGGTCGTCCCACACGCTCATGGGTCACGCCGTCCTTCCGTCACACTGCGCGTCGCGCTCTTCGTACGCGTTCTTCGTACGCGTTCTTCGTATGCGTTCTTCGTCCGTGCCGCTCATGCGCGCCCTTCGCGGCGTCATCCATTGTGCGGCCGCCCACTGACAACGCCGGGCCACCCGGGAGGGGACAGCGCCCGGCCGCCCGGGAGGGGGACGGTGCCCGGCCCGGCCGGGAGGGGACAGCGCCCGGCCCGTGCCGTCCGGGCCGGTGACGGTGTCCGGTACGGCCGCCGCACCTTCCGCTCAGCGCCCTCTGCCCCGGCCCCTTCCCCGGCCATCGCCTTCCTCGTCCCCGTCCTCGCGGGGCCCCAGCAGCTCGTCCGCCAGCGTCGGCAGGTCGTCCAGGGGCGTCTCCTCGGCCCAGTCGGAGCGCCGCCGGCGCGGCGCCTGACCGGCGTCCACCTGGGGCAGCTCCCGCGTACGGCCCTCGGAGCCGTCCGGCTGCGCGGCCGGACGCTCGTCCCGGAAGAAGCCCGGCGGCACCCGGTCGGCGGGGTCCTCGCCCCGTACGGGCGGCAGGACGGCCGTCTCGTCGGCGGCCCCCGGCGGCACCTGCGGCAGCACCGCGGTGTCGTCCGCCGCGCCCGGCGGCACCTGCGGCAGCACCGCCGTCTCCTCCGCCGCGCCCGGCGGCACCGGCGGCATCGGCAGCTCGGCCGTCACCTCGGAGTCCGGCACGGGAGAGTCCGGTACGCCCGGTGCGCCGGAGGCCGCTGCGGTGTCCTGCTCCCGGTACCCGGCCCGCGCCTCCTCTGCGCCCCGTACGTCCTGTACGCCCTGTACGTCCCGCGTGTGCTGCACGTGCTGCCAAGCCTGGGGACCGCGCGGGTCCCCCTGCCCGCGCGCGTCCGGCTCGTCCCGCACCGGCCGCAGTACCGCCGTCTCCTCCAACGGTCCCCCGGAGGCGTTCGCCGGCGTCACCACGGGCGTCGGCACGGTCGCCGCGTCCGCGGGCACCTCGCCGGCTCCCGGTACCACCGGCCCGGGGCCCGCCGCGGCCGCTGCTGCCGCCGCCTCCGCCGCCCGGCGGGCCTGCTCGGCGCGGAGCAGCGCCTCCTCGGCCTTCCGCTGCTTCTCCAGACGCCGCGCCTCGGCCTCGGCGCGCAGCCGGGCCTCCTCCTCGGCCTGCTTGCGGCGGCGTTCCTCCTCGGCCCGGCGCCGGGCCTCCTCCTCGGCGCGGGCCTTCTCCTCCGCCAGCAGTCGCGCCCGCTCCTCCTCGGCACGTCGGCGCGCTTCCTCGGCGCGCTGCCGGGCCTCCTCGGCCTGCCGTTCGGCCTCGCGGCGCTGGGCCTCCTCCAGCTCGCGCCGCTTGCGCTCCTCCTCCTCGGCGCGCAGCCGCGCCAGCTGCTCCTGGCGCTCGCGCTCCAGGCGCTCCTCCTCGGCCTTGCGCGCGGCCTCTTCCTCCGCCTTGCGGCGGGCCTCCTCCTCGGCCTTGCGGCGCGCCTCCTCCCGGGCCTCGATCTCGGCCTGGGACAGCGGCAGCACCTGGTCGAGCCGGTGCCGGACGGCGGTGGTGACGGCCTCGGGCTCTTGGCCCGCGTCGACGACGAGGTAGCGCCCCGGGTCGGACGCGGCCAGCGCCAGGAAACCGGCCCGTACGCGCGCGTGGAACTCGGCCGGCTCCGACTCCAGCCGGTCCGGCGCCTCGGTGAACCGCTCCCGGGCGGCCTCCGGGGAGACGTCCAGCAGCACGGTCAGATGCGGGACCAGCCCGTCGGTCGCCCAGCGGTTGATGCGGGCGATCTCGGTCGGCGACAGGTCGCGGCCGGCACCCTGGTAGGCCACGGAGGAGTCGATGTAGCGGTCGGTGATCACCACGGCGCCGCGCTCCAGCGCGGGCCGGACCACGGTGTCGACGTGCTCGGCGCGGTCCGCCGCGTACAGCAAGGCCTCCGCGCGGTGCGACAGCCCGGCGCTGGAGACGTCCAGCAGGATCGACCGCAGGCGCTTGCCGACCGGCGTCGCGCCCGGCTCGCGCGTGAGCACGACCTCGTGGCCCTTGGCCCGGATCCACTCGGCGAGCGCCTCGGCCTGCGTGGACTTCCCGGCCCCGTCACCGCCCTCCAGGGCGATGAAGAAGCCGGTCGGCGCGGGCGCCTGCACCGGGTCGTCGCCGCCCAGCAGCGCGTCCTTCAGGTCGTGCCGCAGCGGCACCCCGGAGCGGTCGTCGCCCTTGGCGAGCACCAGCGCGGCCACCGGCAGCAGCAGCGCGCCGACCAGCATCAGCGTGAACGCGGCGCCGCCGTGCGCGAAGACGAACTTGCCGTTCTCCAGGCGGTGCGGCCCGATCCCCGCGGCCACCAGGGGGGCGATCACCGCACCGAGCGCCACGCACACGCGGACCACCGCGTGCAGGTGATCGGTCGTCCGCGCCCGGCGGTGGTCCTCGACCTCGTGGTCGAGGAGGGCGTGCCCGGTGTTGGCGGCCACGCCCGCGCCGGCCCCGGCCAGCACCAGGATCAGCAGCACGGTGGCACCGTCGGGCACGAGCCCGGCAGCCAGCAGCGCGACACCGGCGAAGGCGATCGCCAGGGACAGCAGCCGGCGGCGCGACAGGGAGGGCAGCAGGGCGGGGGCCGTCCGGATGCCGACGACGACACCACCGGTCAGCGCGCCCACGGCCAGCCCGTACAGCACCGGTCCGCCGCCCAGGTCCTTGGCGTGCAGCACCGCCACGGCGACCGCGGCGGCCACCGCCACGGCGACCGCGGCGCAGGCGAGCACCAGCAGCGGGATCGCCCCGGTGCGGCCCTTGTCGGCGCCCGCGGCCGTCCGCGGGCGCCGCAGGCCCTCCAGCGGCGACCGCGCGCGCGGGGTGCGGGTGGCGGGCAGTTCCAGGAAGGACAGCACGGACAGGGAGGCGGCGAACAGCCCGGCCGCGACGTACGAGGCGAGGGCCGCCTGGTGCGCGGCGAACCAGTCGACGCCGGCACCCAGCAGGTTGTTCAGCAGGCCCGCGACGACGAGGGCCGCCGCCGCGAGGGGGATCGCCACGAAGGACGTACGCAGCGACAGGCGGCGCAGCGCCCCCATGTGGTCCGGCAGCGGCCGTACCGTCGCGCCCTCGGAGGGCGGTGCGGGCAGCAGCGCGGGCGCCGCGCTCTCCCGGCACACCGTCCAGAACCGCTCGGCGACACCGGTGACGAAGACGGTCACCAGCAGGACGGCGAGGGCGTCGTCCGGCGTCCAGTCGATCCACAGCGGCGCGATGATCAGCAGCGCGGCCCGCAGGCCGTCGGCGCCGACCATGGTCCAGCGGCGGTCCAGCGGACCGTCCTGCGAGGTGAGCGCCGTCAGCGGGCCGAGGAGGACCGCGCCGAAGAGCAGCGTCGCCAGGATGCGCACACCGAAAACGGTCGCCACTGCGAACGCCACGCCCCGGTAGCCACCGCCGAAGGAGCCGGCGGCGATCGCCGCCTGGACGGCGAGGACGACCAGCACGAACAGGGCGAGCGCGTCTCCGACACCGCCCACCAGGTGCGCGCTCCACAACCGCCGCAGCTGCGGCCGGCGCAACAGGGCGCGGACGGCGCGCTCGCGGGAGTCCGCGACCAGGGCATCGTCGGGGTCCGGGTGAGGGGCCGTTGGCTGCTCGGCTCGCGTCATGCGTTCAGCCTATCGGGACCCGCCGACACCGCGGCGCCACCGCCCGAACATACGCGCGCCCCGACACCGAATCGATGCCGGGGCGTTCGTTTTGCGAACGTCACCCCGTCCGGGGCCCGCTCACGGGAGCGGAACGGCTCAGTCCTCCGCCGCCGAGGAGGCCGCCGGAGAAGCCGGAGAAGCCGGAGAAGCCGAAGGAGCCGGAGATGCCGCCGAGGAGGCCGCCCGGGAAGCGGTCGTCTTCTTCGCCGTCGTCTTCTTCGCCGTCGTCTTCTTCGCCGTCGTCTTCTTCGCGGCGGTGGTCTTCGCGGCCGTCGTCTTCTTCGCGGCGGTCTTCTTCGCCGCCGTCGCCTTCTTCGCCGTCGTCGCCTTCTTCGCCGGGGCCTTCTTCACCGTCTTCTTGGCGGGGCTCTTGGCACGCTTCTCGGCGAGCAGCTCGAAACCGCGCTCCGGGGTGATCGTCTCGACGCTGTCGCCGGACCGCAGGGTCGCGTTGGTCTCGCCGTCGGTGACGTACGGGCCGAAGCGGCCGTCCTTGACCACGACCGGCTTGCCGCTGACCGGGTCGGTGCCCAGCTCCTTCAGCGGCGGCTTGGCCGCGGCGCGGCCACGCTGCTTGGGCTGGGCGTAGATCGCCTGCGCCTCCTCCAGCGTGATCGTGAAGATCTGGTCCTCGGACTGCAGCGACCGCGAGTCGGTGCCCTTCTTCAGGTACGGGCCGTAGCGGCCGTTCTGCGCGGTGATCTCCTGGCCGTCGGTGTCGGTGCCGACGATCCGCGGCAGCGACATCAGCCTGAGCGCGTCCTCCAGGGTCACCGTGTCCGGCGACATCGACTTGAACAGCGACGCCGTGCGCGGCTTGACCGCGTTCTTGCCCGTCTTCGGGGTGCCCTCGGGGAGGATCTCCGTGACGTACGGGCCGTAGCGGCCGTCCTTGGCGACGATCGTGTGGCCGGTCGCCGGGTCGGTGCCCAGCTCGTGGTCGCCGCTCGGCTTGGCCAGCAGCTCCTCCGCCAGCTCGACGGTCAGCTCGTCCGGCGCCAGGTCGGCGGGGATGTCGGCCCGCTGGTGCTGCTCGGTGTCCTTCTCGCCGCGCTCGACGTACGGGCCGTAGCGGCCGACGCGCAGCACGATGCCGTTGCCGACGGGGAAGGACGACACCTCGCGCGCGTCGATCGCGCCCAGGTCGGTGACCAGGTCCTTGAGGCCGCCGAGGTGGTCCCCGTCGCCGTTGCCGGCGTCGGCCGCGTCCCCGTTGCTCGCGCCCTCGCCGAAGTAGAACCGCTTCAGCCACGGCACGGCCTGCGCCTCGCCGCGGGCGATGCGGTCGAGATCGTCCTCCATCCTGGCGGTGAAGTCGTAGTCGACGAGCCGCCCGAAGTGCTTCTCCAGGAGGTTGACCACGGCGAAGGAGAGGAAGGACGGCACCAGGGCCGTGCCCTTCTTGAAGACGTAGCCGCGGTCGAGGATCGTGCCGATGATCGACGCGTACGTCGACGGGCGGCCGATCTCCCGCTCCTCCAGCTCCTTGACCAGCGACGCCTCGGTGTAGCGGGCCGGGGGCTTGGTGGCGTGGCCGTCGACCGAGATCTCCTCGGCGGCGAGCCGGTCGCCCTCGGCGACCTGCGGCAGCCGGCGCTCGCGGTCGTCCAGCTCCGCGTTCGGGTCGTCGGCGCCCTCGACGTACGCCTTGAGGAAGCCGTGGAAGGTGATCGTCTTGCCGGACGCGCTGAACTCGACGTCCCGGCCGTCGGCGGCCGTGCCACCGATCTTGACCGTGACGGAGTTGCCGGTCGCGTCCTTCATCTGGGAGGCGACGGTCCGCTTCCAGATCAGCTCGTACAGCTTGAACTGGTCGCCGGTCAGCCCGGTCTCGGCGGGCGTGCGGAAGCGGTCGCCCGAGGGGCGGATCGCCTCGTGCGCCTCCTGCGCGTTCTTGACCTTGCCGGCGTACGTCCGCGGCTGCGGCGGCAGGTAGTCGGCGCCGTACAACTGCGTGACCTGGGCGCGGGCGGCGGCGATGGCCGTGTCGCTCAGGGTGGTGGAGTCCGTACGCATGTACGTGATGTAGCCGTTCTCGTACAGCTTCTGCGCGATCTGCATGGTCGCCTTCGCGCCGAAGCCGAGCTTGCGGCTCGCCTCCTGCTGGAGCGTCGTCGTACGGAACGGTGCGTACGGCGAGCGGCGGTACGGCTTGGACTCGACGGAGCGCACGGAGAACTGCGTGTTCTCCAGGGCGGCGGCGAGCGCGCGGGCGCTCGCCTCGTCGAGATGGAGGGTGTTCGCGGCCTTGAGCTGCCCCAGGGAGTCGAAGTCGCGGCCCTGCGCGACGCGCCGGCCGTCGACGGTCTGGAGCCGTGCGACCAGCGACGACGGGTCGGAGGGGTCGCCCGCGCGGCCGGTCGAGAAGGTGCCGGTCAGGTCCCAGTACTCGGCGGAGCGGAACGCGATGCGCTCGCGTTCCCGCTCGACGACGAGCCGGGTCGCCACGGACTGGACACGGCCCGCCGACAGCCGGGGCATGACCTTCTTCCACAGCACCGGCGAGACCTCGTAGCCGTAGAGGCGGTCGAGGATGCGGCGGGTCTCCTGGGCGTCGACCAGCTTCTGGTTGAGCTGGCGCGGGTTGGCCACGGCGGCCTGGATCGCGGCCTTGGTGATCTCGTGGAACACCATCCGCTTGACCGGGACCTTCGGCTTGAGCACCTCCTGGAGGTGCCAGGCGATGGCCTCCCCCTCGCGGTCCTCATCGGTGGCGAGGAAGAGCTCGTCGGAGTCCTTCAGCAGGTCCTTGAGCTTCTTGACCTGGGCCTTCTTGTCAGCGTTGACCACATAGATCGGCTGGAAGTCGTGCTCGACGTCCACACCGAGGCGGCGGACCTCGCCGGTGTACTTCTCGGGCACCTCCGCGGCACCGTTGGGAAGATCGCGAATGTGCCCGACGCTCGCCTCGACGGTGTAGCCGGGGCCGAGATAGCCCTTGATCGTCTTCGCCTTGGCAGGCGACTCGACGATGACGAGTCGGCGGCCGCCCTTCGCGGTCTCGCTGGTCGGGGACAACTTCGCTCTTCTCTCCGGTCGACGCTGGGGCCTCCCCAGGCCTGGATCCCGGGGTCGGGTCGTGCTTCGTGGCTCTGGTGACGCTGCGGAGTGTGACGGTACATGCCGCCCCCGTGTCAAACGGGAAAAGCCCGCAACGGCCACTCGAACGGTAACCCGACTACCACTATTCCTGCCGCCCGGAGTGCGCGACGGCCCCGAAGGCTGTATCCGTAGCGCGACGTTCCGGTTACCTGCCGCGACGCGGCCTCACGGCCCGAACGCGCCGATCAGACGCGCGTCAGGCACCATGCCCCGAGGGCGAGGGCGGCCGTTCCGGCCATGCCCGCCAGGGCCGCCGATGCGATCGGGCTCACACCGTGGGCGACGGGCCGGCGCCGTCGCGCGCAGGCCGCCGTCCACGCCAGCAGTCCGGCTCCGAACAGGGCGAACACCACTCCCGCGAAGATCCCCGGCCCGCTCTCCATGGTTCCCCGTGCCCCTCTGCCACCGTCCGCGCGTGTCCAGCCGCGGGGAGGCTGACACGCCCGGGCGGCGGGCAGGCGAACCCGAGGTGAACAGGGGGACGACGGGGCTGCGGGCTCCCGCCGGGCGGACGGCGGGCCGTGAGGGGGCGAGGCGCACCGGAGGTGAGCGAGGCGACAGAAACGGCGCGATCCTGCCGGAGGCTCCCGCTGCCCCCCTTCTCTCCCTCTCCCCTCTCCCCTCTTCCTCTCCTCTTCTCCGTCGCCTCCGTCGCCGCCGTCGCCGCCGTCGCCGCCGGGTGCGGTCAGCCGGCCGGCTCCAGGAACCCCTGCTCCACGAGCAGCCGGATCTGCGCGGGCGTGCGGTCGCGCAGCAGCACCGGGTCCTCGCCGAGCAGCTGGGCGATGGCGTCGAGGATGCGGCCGGCGCTCATCGTGCCGTCGCAGACGCCCGCGAAGCCGGCGGCGACCGTGTCCACCTTCGTGGCCCGCCGCATGCCGCGGTTCTGGCGCAGGACGACGTGTTCCGGGTCCTCGGCGCCGGGCATCCCGACCTGCTCCTGGACGATCTCGCCGGCCAGGGTGAAGGACGCTTCGAGCAGGGCGGCGTCGTCGCGGGCGCGCAGGTAGTCGAGCCGGTCGAAGTGGGCGCGCACGGTCTCGCCGAGCGGCTGTTCGACCGGGTGCGGCCACTCCTCCACGGTGACCGAGGGCTCGGCGGCCCCGGTCCTGCGCAGGGTGATCCAGCCGAAGCCGACGGCCTTGACCTTGCGCGCCTCGAACTCGTCCAGCCACGCGTCGTACCGCGCCTGGTACTCCGCCACGTCACCGCGGTGGTCGCCCGCGTCCCTGAGCCACAGCTCGGCGTACTGCGTGACGTCCTGCACCTCGCGCTGCACGATCCACGCGTCGCAGCCGCGCGGCACCCACGAGCGCAGCCGGTCCGTCCACTCCTCCCCCTCCACGTGCTCCCAGTTGGCGAGGAACTGCGCGAACCCGCCCTCGTTCAGGCGGTCCCCCGCCTCCTGGACGAGGGTGCGGCACAGATCGTCCCCGGCCATACCGCCGTCGCGGTAGGTGAGGCGGGCGCCGGGCGAGATCACGAACGGTGGGTTCGACACGATCAGGTCGTACGTCTCCCCCTCCGGCACCGGCGCGAACAGCGAGCCCTCGCGCAGGTCGGCGGCCGGTGCGCCGGACAGGGCGAGGGTGAGGGCGGTGATGTGCAGGGCGCGCGGGTTGACGTCGGTGGCCGTCACGCGCGTGGCGTGCCGGGCGGCGTGCAGGGCCTGGATGCCGGAGCCGGTGCCGAGGTCGAGCGCGGAGGAGACGGGCGTGCGGACGGTGATGCCGGCGAGCGTCGTGGAGGCGCCGCCGACGCCGAGCACGACGCCTTCGGCGCGGCTGCCGATGCCGCCGGCGCCGCCGACCGCGCAGCCCAGGTCGGAGACGATGAACCAGTCCTCCCCGCCGGGCCCGCCGTACGGCCGGACGTCCACCGTGGCGGCCACCTCGTCCCCGCCGGCCCGCACCAGCCACCCGCTCTCCAGGCAGGCGTCGACGGGCAGGACGTCCGCCACGCGCGCGTACGGCACCGGCTGCTGGAGCAGGAACAGGCGTACGAGCAGCTCCAGCGGCGTGTCTCCGCGGGTCGCCCGGAGCGCGGGCACGGTCTCGCTGCGCGACAGCGCCGCGTAGGCCGGGGCGCCGAGCAGCTCCAGCAGGCCGTCGGCGGTGAAGGAGGCCCCGAGCAGCGCCTGACGGAGCCGGGCGGCGACGTCGGGGCGGTCGGAGGAGGGCAGGGGGGAAAGGCCGGCGTTACTCACGTCCCCATTGTGTCCGTCCGCACCGGCATCGCACGCCGTCGGGCCGGGAGCGTCCTCGCCCGCCGCCCGGCACGCGCGCGTGGAGCCCACAGCCGCGTCGGCCAAACCGATGGAATTGCCCTCCCGCCCGGCACGCGCGCGTGGAGCCCACCCCGAGTTCGGCGACCTGGCCGACTTCGTGGAGCCGCCCGGCACGCGCGCGGAGCCCGACCTCCGGGTCAGCCGGTCAGCCGGCCGTCGCCGTCGCCGACGCGGAGGCCGACTGGCAGCTGGGCTGCTTGGCCATGGCCCTGCCGACGTCGCCCTCCTCCAGGGTCTTCAGGGCGTCGCTGCCGGTCTTGCTCAGCTTGTCCAGTTCGGCGGCGACGTCCTTGAGGCCGTCGGCGAACTTCGCCTGGTCCTTGGTGTCGAGGGCGTCGACCTGCTTCTTCAGGGAGGCGTAGGCGGAGGAGAGGTCGTTGAGCTCCCCGACCGCGTCCTTCTGCTTCTTCTCGCCGCCCTCGACGTCCGGCGCGCCGGCCTTCCGGATCGCGGCCCCCATCGCCTTGTAGGCGTCCGACATGTCCTGGAAGGCCTTGGAGTCGGTCGCCCGGACCTCCTCCGGCGTGCTGTTGTCCGAGGTCTCCTTCTGGATGGCGGCGTTGGCGGCCTCGATCTTCTTCGCCTGCGGCTGCACCGCGTCGCAGACCTGCTTCGCCCAGGAGTCCAGCTTGTCGTTGCCGTCGTCGTCGCTGCCGCATCCCGTCAGCGCCAGTACCAGTACCGCACCGCCGGACAGTGCGGCCGCGAGCTTCTTGTTCACCGGATTGGTCCCTTCCATGGCTCTCGGCCCCGGAACATACACGCCAGATGGGCGACACTCCCGTGACGAACTTCCGTGATGACCGTTATTGCAGCCATTTGCACCAAGCGAGAGAAGGCTCACGGCACGCGGTCCGGTGACGCACGGCGCGGACGGACGGCGTGTCAAACCGCATCACACGTCCGCGCGTTGAGCTGCGGCCCGGCCGTCCGGCCGGTGCCGGTCCCTAGGAAACGACCGCCGGATCGGCCGACTTGGGCTTCGGGCCGGCGTTGTCTTCGTCACTCACGGCGATGCCGCGCCGTTTGGAGGCGTACACCGCCCCGACGATGACGGCGAGCGCGAGCACCGCGATCAGCACGCGCACGCCGGTGTTCTCGTCGGCACCGTAGGAGAACCGGATCACCGCGGGCGCGATGAGCAGCGCCACCAGGTTCATCACCTTCAGCAGCGGGTTGATCGCGGGTCCGGCGGTGTCCTTGAAGGGGTCGCCGACCGTGTCGCCGATGACGGTGGCCGCGTGGGCCTCGCTGCCCTTGCCGCCGTGGTGGCCGTCCTCGACGAGCTTCTTGGCGTTGTCCCAGGCGCCGCCGGAGTTGGCGAGGAACACCGCCATCAGCGTGCCCGCGCCGATCGCGCCCGCGAGGAACGCCCCCAGGGCTCCGACGCCGAGGGTGAACCCGATGAAGACGGGCGCCATCACGGCGAGCAGTCCGGGCGTGGCGAGTTCGCGCAGGGCGTCCTTGGTACAGATGTCGACGACCTTGCCGTACTCCGGTTTCTCGCTGAAGTCCATGATCCCGGGCTTCTCGCGGAACTGCCGCCGCACCTCGAAGACCACCGAACCCGCCGACCGCGACACCGCGTTGATCGCCAGCCCCGAGAAGAGGAAGACGACCGCGGCGCCCGCGATCAGCCCGACGAGGTTGTTCGGCTGCGAGATGTCCATCATCAGGCTCATCGGCGCGCCCGGGCCGCTGAGCTGTTCGCCCACCTCGCGGGCGCCGGTGGTGAGGGCGTCGCGGTACGACCCGAACAGCGCCGCCGCCGCGAGGACGGCGGTGGCGATCGCGATGCCCTTGGTGATGGCCTTGGTCGTGTTGCCGACCGCGTCCAGGTCGGTGAGGACCTGCGCGCCCGCGCCCTCGACGTCGCCGGACATCTCGGCGATGCCCTGCGCGTTGTCGGAGACCGGCCCGAAGGTGTCCATGGCGACGATCACGCCGACCGTGGTGAGCAGGCCGGTGCCGGCCAGCGCCACCGCGAACAGCGCCAGCATGATCGACGCACCGCCGAGCAGGAACGCCCCGTACACGCCGAGGCCGATCAACAGGGCGGTGTAGACGGCCGATTCCAGGCCGACGGAGATACCGGCGAGGACGACGGTGGCGGGTCCGGTCAGCGAGGTCTTGCCGATGTCCCTGACGGGCCGTCGGGTGGTCTCGGTGAAGTACCCGGTCAGCTGCTGGATGAGCGCGGCGAGGACGATGCCGATGGCCACGGCGACGAGCGCCAGGATCCGCGGATCGCCGCTCTTGCCCTGGATCGCCGCGTCGGTGACGCCGTCGAGGTCGGCGTATTTCCCCGGCAGGTAGAGGAAGACGGCCACCGCCACCAGCACCAGCGAGATCACCGCGGAGACGAAGAACCCGCGGTTGATGGCGCTCATGCCGCTGCGGTCGCTGCGGCGCGGCGCCACCGCGAAAATGCCGATCATGGCAGTGATCACGCCGATCGCGGGCACGAGCAGCGGGAAGGCGAGCCCCGCGTCGCCGAAGGCCACCTTGCCGAGGATGAGGGCGGCGACCAGGGTCACGGCGTACGACTCGAAGAGGTCGGCCGCCATGCCCGCGCAGTCGCCGACGTTGTCGCCCACGTTGTCGGCGATGGTCGCGGCGTTGCGCGGATCGTCCTCCGGGATGCCCTGTTCGACCTTGCCGACCAGGTCGGCGCCGACGTCGGCGGCCTTGGTGAAGATGCCGCCGCCGACCCGCATGAACATCGCGATCAGCGCCGCGCCGAGGCCGAAGCCCTCCAGGACCTTCGGCGCGTCGGCCGCGTACACCAGCACCACGCAGGAGGCGCCCAGCAGGCCGAGCCCCACCGTGAACATGCCGACGACGCCCCCCGTGCGAAAGGCGATCTTCATCGCCTTGTGCGAGACGAGGGTGAGGTCCTTTTCCGGTTCACCCGGTGCCGGTGTCGCTTCCCGCGCCGCCGCGGCCACCCGCACATTGCTGCGTACGGCGAGCCACATGCCGATATAGCCGGTGGCCGCCGAGAACGCCGCGCCGATCAGGAAGAACACCGATCGTCCGGCGCGCTGATTCCAGTCGTCCGCGGGCAGCAGCATGAGCAGGAAGAACACGACGACGGCGAATACGCCGAGCGTGCGCAGCTGCCGGGCCAGATAGGCGTTCGCGCCTTCCTGGACGGCTGCCGCGATCTTCTTCATGCCGTCGGTGCCCTCGCCGGCCGCGAGTACCTGGCGCACCAGCACACCCGCGACCACCAGGGCCGCCAGCGCGACCGCGGCGATGACCGCCACCAGCAGACGGTTTCCGTCGGTCAGCGCCGCGGCCGCGAAGGTCGAGGGGGCGCCCAACTCGTATGAGAGAGAAAGCTCCGCCATTCGTCCTCCTTGACGCTTGGGCTGAGCTCACGCTGCGGACGGATTGCAGGTACCGGAACCCGATCGAAACAGGGCACGGTAAAGGGGATTTACCTTTCCCACTCCCGGCAAATGATCGCCGGGTGACCGTGGACCCGAAAGCGGTAATGCCCCGAAAGCATTCAACCCGTGATCCATTTGTTCTGGGCGTCGCTTATCGATCGTGAATGCATTCACGAAATGCACGCTCGGAACCACTGTATGCGCGGACTTCGGCTTCCGCACACGGTCCGCATACGGCCCGTGCACGACCGGTCCGTACACGACGAAGGGTCCTGCGGAGCAGGGCCCTTCCGAGTCGGCACGTCACGCGCACCGGCGCGTCGGGCGCGCACCGGTGGCCGGACGCGTACCGGTGGGTCGGGCGCGTACCGGTGGGTCGGGCGCGTACCGGTGGGTCGGGCGCGTACCGGTGGGCCGGACGCGTACCGGTGGGCCGGGCGCGTACCGGTGGCCGGACGCGTACCGGTGGGCCGGGCGCGTACCGGTGGGCCGGATGCGTGCCGATGGCCGGCGCGTCGGGCGGCGGGGTCATGCCCGGACGAGGACGGGAGGGGTCAGGCGACCGGCACCGGGGGCGGCGCGGTCGGCCAGGTCATACGGATCAGCCCGCCGTCCTGCCCGGCCTTGACCTCCACGTCGTCGACGAGCCCGCTGATGACCGCGAGGCCCATCTCGTCCTCCTCGGTCTCCGCGTCGTCGCCCGCCACCGCGGCGGCCGGGTCACCGGGGGCCGCGTGCGGCGCCTCGTCGCCGACCTCGATGGAGAACTGCTTCTCCTCCTCGATCAGCGACACCTTCACCGGCGCCGTGATCCCGTTGGTGCGGTGCAGCCCGACGGCCCGGCTGCACGCCTCGCCGACGGCCAGCCTGACCTCGTCGAGAACGGCCTCGTCGACTCCCGCCCTGCGTGCCACCGCGGCCGCCACCAGCCGGGCGGTCCTGACGTGCTCGGGCAGCGCGCTGAAGCGGAGTTCGACGGTGGCCATGCATCCCCCTCACGACTACGGGCGTGCTTTCAGGGGGCCGGGCTGCCGAAAGCCCGGCCCCCTGGGTACAACTCTTCCGTCCGGGCCGGTGGCCCGGTGCGGTGGTCAGTCGGTGGCCGCCACCGCTTCGTCCACCGAGGTGTGGATCGGGAACACCTTGGTGAGACCGGTGATGCGGAAGATCTTGAGAATGCGCTCCTGGTTGCAGACCAGGCGCAGCGAGCCCTCGTGGGCGCGCACCCGCTTCAGGCCGCCGACCAGCACGCCGAGTCCGGTGGAGTCGAGGAAGTCCACGCGCTCCATGTCGACGACGAGGTGGAAATTGCCATCGTTCACCAGCTCGACCAGCTGCTCGCGCAGCTTGGGCGCGGTGTATACATCGATTTCGCCACCGACCTCGACGACCGTGCGATCGCCGACGGTACGGGTCGACAGGGACAGGTCCACGGATCCTCCAGCACCTTGCTATCGAGCGGTCGTCCCTCGGGACACCTCGGCTTGGAGCCCCCGGGACGGTTCGCCAGCCGCGATGGCATTCAATCACTTACCGGCAGGCGTGCACGACGCCTTGCTCCCATTGTCCGTCACGCCAGTGACACACTCGGTGCCGATGGCCGAGAATCACCGATCCGATCGACCCGTGGCGGACCCCGTATCCCGGCCGGCTCCGGGCGCGGTCCTGGGCCGGCTCGCCGCGGGGCCGAGCCGGGCTGCGCGCATCACTCATACGGAGCACTTGCCCCCGCGCGAGGGCCGCCATGCCGTCTGGCCGGACCGGATCCGCCCGGAGGTGATCGCGGCCGTGGCGGCCGCGGGCATCGAGCATCCGTGGGAGCACCAGGCACGGGCGGCCGGGCATGCCCTGGACGGCGATTCGGTGGTGGTCGCCACCGGCACGGCCTCCGGCAAGTCCCTGGCGTACCTGGTCCCGGTGCTGTCGACGCTGCTGGACGGCGCCGAGGCCCCGAACGGGCGGGGCGCCACCGCCCTGTACCTGGCGCCGACGAAAGCCCTCGCGGCGGACCAGTGCCGATCGGTGAAGGAACTTTCACAACCTCTCGGCGCGTCGGTGCGTCCCGCGGTCTACGACGGCGACACCCCGTTCGAGGAACGGGAGTGGATCCGCCAGTACGCCACCTACGTCCTGACCAACCCGGACATGCTGCACCGCGGCATCCTGCCGTCGCACCCCCGCTGGTCCTCCTTCCTGAAGGCACTGAAGTACGTCGTGATCGACGAGTGCCACACCTACCGCGGCGTCTTCGGCTCCCACGTCGCCCAGGTGCTGCGCCGGCTGCGCCGCCTGTGCGCCCGCTACGGGTCCTCGCCGGTGTTCCTGCTGGCCTCCGCGACCGCCGCCGAACCGGCCGTGGCCGCCCGCAGGCTCACCGGGCTCCCGGTGGTCGAGGTGGCCGATGACGCCTCTCCCCGTGGTGAACTGGTGTTCGCCCTGTGGGAGCCGCCGCTGACCGAACTGGAGGGCGAGAAGGGCGCGCCCGTCCGCCGTACGGCCACCGCCGAGGCGGCCGACCTGCTCACCGACCTCACCGTGCAGGGCGTCCGCTCGGTCGTCTTCGTCCGCTCCCGGCGCGGCGCCGAGCTGATCTCGGTGATCGCCCAGGAGCGCCTGGCCGAAGCCGACCGGTCGCTGGCGCGGCGGGTCGCGGCGTACCGCGGCGGCTACCTCCCCGAGGAGCGCCGCGCCCTGGAACGCGCCCTCCACTCCGGCGAACTGCTCGGCCTGGCCGCGACCAACGCCCTCGAACTCGGCGTGGACATCGCCGGGCTGGACGCGGTGGTGATCGCCGGTTACCCGGGCACGCGGGCGTCGCTGTGGCAGCAGGCGGGCCGCGCGGGCCGCTCCGGGCAGGGCGCACTGGCGGTCCTGGTCGCCCGCGACGACCCCCTGGACACCTTCCTCGTCCACCACCCCGAGGCGCTGTTCGACCAGCCGGTGGAGTCCACCGTCCTCGACCCCGACAACCCCTACGTCCTCGCCCCGCACCTGTGCGCCGCCGCCGCGGAGCTGCCGCTGACGGAGGAGGACCTGGAGCTGTTCGGCCCCTCCTGCGCGGAGCTGCTGCCCCAGCTGGAGGCGGCGAAGCTGCTGCGCCGCCGCACGAAGGCGTGGCACTGGACCCGCCGGGAGCGGGCCGCCGACCTGACCGACATCCGGGGCGAGGGCGGCAGGCCGGTGCAGGTCGTCGAGGCCGGTACGGGCCGGCTGCTCGGCACGGTCGACGCGGGCTCCGCGCACACCACCGTGCACGAGGGCGCGGTCCACCTGCACCAGGGCCGCACGTACCTCGTCCGCTCCCTGGACCTGGAGGACTCGGTCGCCCTGGTCGAGCAGGCCGTCCCGCCGTACTCGACGGTGGCCCGCGACACCACGTCGATCTCCGTCCTGGAGACGGACACCGAGGTGCCGTGGGGCGACGGGCGCCTGTGCTACGGCTCCGTCGAGGTCACCAACCAAGTGGTCTCCTTCCTGCGCCGGCGGCTGATCACCGGCGAAGTGCTCGGCGAGACCAAACTCGACCTGCCTCCCCGCACCCTGCGCACGCGTGCCGTGTGGTGGACGGTCACCGAGGACCAACTGGACACGGCCCGGATCACTCCGGAGATCCTCGGCGGGTCCCTCCACGCGGCCGAGCACGCGTCGATCGGCATGCTGCCCCTGTTCGCCACCTGCGACCGCTGGGACATCGGCGGCGTGTCCGTGCCGCTGCACCCGGACACGCTGCTGCCGACGGTCTTCGTGTACGACGGCCATCCCGGCGGCGCGGGCTTCGCCGAGCGCGCCTTCCACACCGCCCGCGCCTGGCTCACCGCCACCCGCGAGGCCATCGCCTCCTGCGAGTGCGACGCCGGCTGCCCGTCCTGCATCCAGTCCCCCAAGTGCGGCAACGGCAACGACCCGCTGCACAAGAGGGGCGCGGTACGACTGCTCACGGAGCTGCTGCGGGGAGCACCGGAGAACCGGGGTGCCTAGGACCGTGCGGGGCGACGGGCCGAGGCGCGCTCCGGAGGCAGAGGCACCATCCGAAGGCGAGGCAGCAGGGGCGGAGACAGAGGCAGCGGCGGAGCTCGGCCGGGCGGGAGAGCGGCCTACCGGCTCCGCGCGGGAGCCGCGGGGAGCGCCGGGCCGGTGGGGAGCGCCGGGCCGGTGGGGAGCGCCGGGCCGGTGGGGAGCGCCGGGCCGGTGGGGAGAGGGAGCGGCACCGGAGCCGCTTCGGCGATGACGGACGGCGGGGCATCCCCGGCGGTGCCGGGTCACGGAGCCTCTCCGGGGAAGCCCGCCGGCGGGACCGGGCCGCCGGACGCGGGGCCCGCCGGCCCCGCCCGTGCCCTGACCTCCGCCTCGAACGGGCCCCGGCCCGACGCGGCGGTCACGTCCGAGACGCGGCCGGTCACCTCGCACCGCACGAGCCGAGCGGACTGGGCCCGGGCCACGCGTTCCGCCCGGGCGCACGCGGCCGTACCGCCCTTCGCCCAGTGGTCGGCCGCGGCGAGTGCCGCCAGGTCGGCGCCACCGGCCGCGCGGTGCCGGGCCACCACGGCCTGCCCCAGGGCCAGCACGGCACCGAACACGACACACAGGGCGGCGATCACCGCGACGCTCCAGACGGTGGCGGAGCCTCGGTCGGACCGGACAGTCCGGTACGACCGGCCGGACCGGCCGGCCTGCCGAGCGGCCCGCAGGGCGGCCGCGGTCACCCGGCCGAGGCACCGAACGCCGCCCGGCCGCACCGTCACGGCACCACCCCGCGGCCGGCCGCCCCTCACGGTCCCCCCTCCGTCCCGGCCGTCGGCTCCACCATCGCCACGGCCTCCTCGCGCACCTCGAACGGCAGGCCGCCCAGGACGGGCGGCTTCGCCACGACGACCACGCGGACCCGGTCCGCCTCCCTGCCGACCGTGACCGTCGCGCCGTGCGGCGCCGCCTCGCGGGCCAGTGCGACGACGGCCCCGGCCGGGTCCTGCCGGGCCGCCGCGCGCGCACCGGTCCGCGCCGCGTCCACGCACTGGATCTGCGCGGCCACGACCATCAACCCCCACACCAGCGCCATCGCGAACATCACCAGCACCGGCAGCACCACGGCCGACTCCGCGGTCACGAACCCCCGGTCGTCTCCCCGGCGCGGGCCGCGCTCACATCCGCGCATCGAGCGCCTGCTTCACGATGTCCTGCAACTCGGCGCTGACCGGCCCGCTCGTCAGCACCTTGTAGAGAACCGCGGCGAACGCCACGGCCGCGACGATTATCTTGGGTTCTCAAAGATCAGCAGGCATGTGAGGCAAGTAGAGTGATCTCGTACTTGCCTTAACGATATTCAAGGGGTGTAAGGCACGTTGGCCATGTCTACTGTCCTGCACCGACACTTCCGGGCTGAGCGTGCCGTCTCCGCCGATGGCTCTACGTACTGGGTCGTCGTCAACGAGTCCTTCGAGCTCCATATCGAGGCGTGTGCCTACCTGGCGGGTCTGCGGGGGGCGGACCGCGCGTACAACACCGAGCGGACGTACGCGGGCCGGATCGCGTTGTACCTGTCGTACTGCACCGAGTACGGCGTGGACTGGACCCGTCCGAGCCTGGCCCAGCTGATGGCGATGATGCGGTGGCTGGTCGATGAGCCGCTGCCGTCGCGGAGCCGTCGGCCGGGTGCCGAGTCCCGGTTCCGCAGCAAGGGCACCGCGAACGCGATCATGGGGACGGTCGGCGAGTTCCTGTCGTGGTGTGCGCTTCAGGGCTGGGTGCCGGCGAGCGTCGTCAGTCAGCTCGTCCAGCCGAAGTTCCTGCGCTACGCCCCGCCCGGCTTCGATCCGGGTGAGGACGGCCAGCACCGCACGGTGCAGGCCCGGCGGATCAAGTACCGCGTCGCGGTGCCGGGCTACGAGTGGCTGTCGGACGAGCAGATCGCCCAGGTCATCGACTGCACCACCCGTGCCCGCGACCGGTTCTTGGTCTCGCTGCTGGCCGTCACCGGGATGCGCATCGGCGAGGCCCTGGGGCTGCGGCGGGAGGACATGCATTTCCTGCCCGACTCCACCGCGCTGGGCTGCCGGATCGAGGGCCCGCACGTGCACGTGCGGCGCCGGTTGAACAGCAACAACGCCTACGCCAAGTCCCGGCAGTCGCGTTGGATTCCGGTCGAGGCCGACACCGTAGCTCTGTACGCGGACTACCGCTACGAGCGCGAGGAGATACCGGAGGCGGCCGGGTGCGACATGGTGTTCGTCAACCTCTTCCGCGGCCCGCTGGGCGAGCCGATGAAGTACCACAGCACCTACGAGCTGTTCCAAAGGCTCGCCAAGCGCGCGGGGTTCGCAGCCCGGCCGCACATGCTCCGGCACTCCGCGATCACGCGGTGGGTCCGCTCCGGGGTGCCCAGGGACGTGGCCCAGAACATGGCCGGGCACGCCTCGCCGCAGTCGATGGACCCCTATACCCACGCAACTGACCAGGACAAACGCGACGCCGTCGAGATGGTGGCCGCCAAGAGGAAGGAAGCCCGCGCGTGACGGCGACGGGGAATGTCGTACCGCTCCACCAGCCGCGCCCCGCACGGAAGACCGCCGTGGACGCGCTGCCGCCGGACGTGCTGGCAGGCTGGACCGCGTGGCTGGACGAGCGCATCGACAGCGGCTGGCGCCTGGGCGAGTGGGACGGTGAGGCCCGGCTGTTCAGCGGGGACGCCGACAATCCGCGCACGGTGGTCTACCGGTGTCCCACGACAGCCTGCGACGGCCTGTCGCGCACCCGGGGTCTGTGCGCCACCTGCGAGAAGGCGTTTCGGTCCAGCGAGTTGGAGCTGAAGGAGTTCAAGGCCGTCTTCGCCCCGGACCGCAATCGGGTGATCGCGGGCCAGCGGGCCGCCTGCCGCGTTGCGGGGTGCCCGCGCGAGTCGGTCCTGTGGGGGCTGTGCAACGCGCACGGCTCGCTGCGGCACAAGCACCTTCAACGCGACCCCGCCTCCGACCTGGAATCCTGGATCGCCGAGCAGACGCCGTACCCCCCGTCGCCCGCCTGCGCGGTGCCCGGCTGCCGCTACGACGCGCGGGCCACCTTCGGGCTGTGCTCGATGCACCAGGCCCGCTGGAAGAAGCACACGTCCGTCTCCCGCCGCCGGCGTCCGGCACCCGTGGTGACGGCGGAGTGGCTGGATCGGCAGGCGCCGTTTTTGAACATCCACCAGTTCTCGCTCGCGCCGCTGCATCCGGTGGCCCGCCTGGAGATGCTGTACGCGCTCCAGCAGCGCGACCAGCGCGGCCAGAAGATCGACCCGGTCGCCGTCCGCCAGGCCGTCGCCCACCTCGCCGACCGCGTGACCAGCATCGCCGCCGCTGACACTGAACGGGTCACGGGCCCGGCCCAGGCGAACGTGGACGCCCTGCTGCGGGAGACCCACCGCATCGTCACCGGCGCCTTCGACCGCTTCCAGGGCATCGACCCGACCAGCCGGGACGTGCTGGACCTGTCCGAACTCGGCGTACGGGGACTGCGCGGCACACCCACCCACCGCCCCGGCGGCGTGGACGTCTCCGAGGTCCGGCAGCCGTGGCTGCGGCAGGTCCTGGTCACCTGGATCGCCGAGACCAAGCCGACGACCAGCGAGGTCCGCCGGGCGCTTCGGGCCTGTCTGGCCGCCTCGCGGGCCCTTCAGGTCAGGCCCGGCGGCGGCGAGGACCCGGCCCAGCTCTCCTTCGCCGACATGAACGCGGTGGTCGACACCTTCCGCCACCTGCCCAAGCTGGACGGGAACCCGATGTCGAACAAGCAGCGGGGCGCCCTGCTGTCGTTCTTCTTCAAGGTCCTCGACTACAACCGCGCCGCCGGGCACCTGGACGGCATGTCCGCCAGCTTCGCCCGCCACTCCAGCCACGTCATCAAGCAGGAGGAGGCGAACGAGGACGAGACCGGCAAGGCCCTGCCCGAGACGATCATCGCCCAGCTCGACCAGCACACGGCCCTGCTCGGCGAGGGCGTCTCCCACGGCCGGATGACTCCCGAGCAGGTGGGGGCGATGGCCCGCGCCGTCTACGAGCTGCTGCGGGACACCGGGCGGCGCCCGTACGAGATCGCCGAGCTGCGGACGACCTGCCTGGAGCACGACGGCGGCGACTGGTCGTTGATCTGGGACAACCGCAAGGGCCGCCGCAACGGCCGCCGCCTGCCCATCACCTCCGACACCGTGGCGACGGTCAGGACCTGGCTCGACGTCCGCGAGACGCTGGAGCTGCCCACTGGCAGCGAGCCGTACCTGTTCCCGCCGGCCGGGGAGGACGGGATCGTGCGGCACCTGGGCTCCGGACAGATTTCGACCATCATCCGTGAGTGGACCAAGCGCATCCCCGTCCTGCTGAGCGAGGAGTTCGGCAAGGACGGCGAGCGGGTGCCGTTCGACACCTCGCTGATCTACCCGTACGCATTCCGCCACTCCTATGCCCAGCGGCACGCGGACGCCGGGGTGCCGATCGACGTACTCCGCGAGCTGATGGACCACAAGTCGATGCAGACCACCCAGCGCTACTACAAGATCAGCCAGAAGAGGAAGCGGCAGGCGGTCAACGTGATGCGCCTGCACACCGTGGACCGCAAGGGCAGTCCCGCGCCGATGGCGTCGGCCACCGCCTATCAGGCCCGCTCGGTGGCGGTGCCGTTCGGCAACTGCACCGAGCCGTCCAACGTCAAGGCGGGGGGCAAGGCATGCCCGATCCGCTTCCAGTGCGCCGCCTGCCCCTCCTACCGGCCCGACCCCTCGTACCTGCCCGCCATGGAGGACCACATCCGCTCGCTGAAGGCCGACCGGGAGATGGCCGTCATGATGGAGGCGGACGAGTTCGTCGTCCGCAACCTCGATGACCAGATCGCGGCGTTCAAGGGGACCGCGGAGACGATGCGGAAGCTGGTGGAGGCCATGGGCCCCGATGAGCGGGAAGAAGTCGAGCAGGCCGCGACCGTCCTGCGCAAGGTGCGGGCCGCCCAGGGCAGTGGTGCCGCGGTCGCGCTGGGCATGCCCGCCTTCCCCGCCCCGCGAGACGGGAGCACGGCATGAGCCAGGCCAAGCGCACTCCCGGCGACGTGCTGCGGGAATCCCGCCAGAAGGACAGCCAGACCAAGCGGGCCAAGGTCCTGGCGACGCTGGACGCGATGAAGGCCAAGGGCGAGCCCATCACCTTCACCGCGGTCGCCCGCGCCGCCGGGGTCTCCAACTGGCTTGTCTACGCCGAAGGTATGCGCGAGCACATCGAGGCCGCGATGAAGGGCCAGGCCAAGGCGGAACGGCGGAAGGGCCAGGCTGGGGCCAACGCCTCCGCGGCGAGCCTGGCCACCGACCTCGCCCTGGTCCGTGAGGAGAACAAGGCCCTGCGCGAGGAAAGGGACCGCCTCAAGAAGGCCGTCCAGCGCTCGCTGGGCGCCCAGTTGGACCAAGCCGGCACCAAGGAGCTGACCGCCCGGATCAACGAGCTGCTGGCGGCCGTGGAACGGCTCACCCTGGAACGCGACGAAATACGCGCCGAGCGCGACGAGCTGAAGGCCAAGCTCACCGAGACCGAGGACGACCTGGCCGCCGCCCGAGAGGCCGGCCGGCGAATGCTGCGGCACGTCAACCGCACACCGTGATCCGAGGCGCCCGCCACGACGAAAGGAAGGCCCGCTGTGGAGAGCACGGACCCGGCCCAGTGGGCGGATCTGTTCGTCCGTGACGTGGACGCCCGGCCGGTGCAGTTCGTCCGGCCTGCCGACACCGACCTGCCCGTGTGGGTGGCGTACGAGGGCGGCCGGTATCTGGGGACGGTGCAAGCGGAGCACGACGGCGGCGAGCCGTTGTGGCGGGTGCAGAGTACGCGTGAAGCCCACCGTGATCTCGACGGCGCTGTCCGGGCCCTGCGGCTCCCGCGCGAGTGAAGATCACCCCAGGGTGTGGGGGCCGGTGACCTGCTGTGATAGTCATGGAAGCGTGGTGAGCGGTCCTCCCGTCTCACCATCCTGCCCGCCCCGGAGCCATTCCATGTAGGAACCCCCTTACACAACCGGCTCCGGGGCGGTTTGCGTTACCGGGCTGCGGACGCCCTGCCCCAGAGCGACCGAGGGGTGCCGGGCAGAGCCCGGCACCCCTGAGCCCGCCGCACCCGGGCGGGGCCGGTCATGAGGCTGCGGACTGACGCGAGGTCACCTCGGCGAGCTGGGCTTCCAGGTCGGCGATCCGCTGGGCCTGGCGGCGCATGGTCCCCTGGGCCTGGAGAACCTTGCTGCCCAGGCCCTCCACACCGCTGACCGTCTTCATGCAGCCCTCGGCGGCCTCGGCCATCTGACCGAATGCCTCGGGTTCGATGCTGTTGGGGTTGTTGGCCTCGAACGTGCAGGCCCGGTGCATGTCGCCCATGTATGCCACGGCCTTGCGGCAGGCGAGCAGGGCATCGCGGGCGCCGAACTCGTCGCCCTGCCCGGACTTGTGGAAGCGGGTCACGCGTGCACCGCGCCGCTGCGGGTCGCGGGAGGGCATGAACTGCTCCAGGCGATGACCGAGAAGGTGTGCGGCGGCACGGGCCCGGGGCACCGCCCGCCGCAGCCGGCTGCCGTCGGGGATGCCGGTGCCGCGGGAGATATCCGCATAGGACAGCTCACGGCCGGCGTTGTGGACCAGCCACAGCAGCACGTCAGTCGCGTCCTGTTCAGCCTGGGAGGGGGTGCCGCTGTCGCGCTTGGGGCTCATCCCAGCTTCTTCTCGCTTTCGTCCAGGAACGCGCGCAAGGCGTCATCGTTCAGCGCGGTGAGGGAGCTGGCGGCCAGGTCGCGGATGAACGCGATGGCCGCCTCGGATGCGTCACACAGCTCGGCGATGGCCCGGCGGCGGTCGTCGGTGAACTGCACCTGGCTGCCTTGCAGCAGGGACAGCACTCGCAGCGTGCCCAGGCGGACCTGCGTCATCTCGGTGAAGACGGCCAAGGCCACGTCCGGATCGGATGTCTCCCGGGCAGTGGCCCGTACGGCCCGCTCGACGTCCGCCGCCTCCGGATCCGGCACCTGCCGGTCCGGAGGGACTTGCTCCCGGTCAAGGGTCCGGTCTCGGTCCTCGGCGGCCTGCCGGGCCGCCGCCCGGTCTTCGCTGTCCGCCTGGGCCTGGCGCCGCTTGTATTCCTCGATGGCCTCCTCCGCAGCCGCGCGGGCGGTGTCGTCGGCCAACACCGCGGTCTTCAGCGCCTTCGGCTGCTGAGCCACGTAGACCACCGCTGTCGGCTTGACACCGGCACGCTCGGCTTCCTGCTCGATCGCCTGCCGCCGATCGCCGTCCTTCATGCGGGCCTGGTAGCTGCGGTAGTAGCCGTGCTCACCGAAGAACGGCACCTCCTCCTCGTCCGGCAGTTCGACGTGGATGCCCGGGGTCAGGTCGTGGACGGCGGGAACGAGCCCGTCGCACGCCGCCCGGACCCAGGCGTCGTAGAAAGCCAGGATGCGCTGGGTACTGGTGCCGGACCGGCGGGCGAACTCGCGAGCGCTGATGCGGCGGTAAACGTTACGACCGTGACGTTTGGACTGCTGCTCGAAAGTCATCCCGTGGCCCTCGCCGGGCTCGATCCGCCGGGCGACTAGAAGGGCACGGGCCCAGCCACCCTTGCGGTCGTGCATGGCGAACTCCTCGACATCGGCCGCCAGCCACTCGTCGCAGTCCTCAGAGGCCGGCGTCATCACACGCCCACCAGATCCCGGGTCTCGACCCGCTCCCGGCGGGCAGCAGCCGTCCGGTCGCCCACCCTGACCTTGATCCACGTGGTGAGGACTTCCAGCGTGCCGAGCGCTTCCTCGCATGCAGCCCGCTGTTCGTCGGTGAAGTCCATGGCAGAGGACGGCGGATACCGGTTCATAAAGGCGGTGGCCTGGTCCCGTAGCCGCACCAGGTCACGGGCCAGGGCCTGGGCCTTGTCCGGCCGGCCACCACCGCACTCGGGGCCACGGGTCTCACGGTCCCTGCGACGCTTTTCGTCCATGACGCGCTTCATGGCGTCGTGGACCTCGTCGTTCTCCTCCACCAGATCGCGAAGGACCTTGTCGCGTTCGTGAGGAGGAAGGGCGCCGAGGTAATCGGCCACGGACGTGTCACCGGAAGGGTCCAGCAGGTCTTGCAGGGCCGGGCCAGTCCCCAGCGCCCGCTGGTACTGGGCCACGGAGATCCGGGCGGCGCCGGACTGAAGGGCTTCCCCGATCATCACCCGCAAGGTGCCGTAGCCCTCGTCGTACGGCTTGCCGGAGGGCGCCAGGCGGGCGCCTTCCCGCAGCACGCTGTAGCTGACGTGGACGCCGCTGTCGGCCACGAGTTGCCGCACCGGCGGGGTACACATCCGGGCGGTGTGCCGGTACTGGCGAGCCGTGCGGGGGTTGAGGCTGATCTCGTCGCAGTACCGGTCGAAGTCACCGTCGCCGCCCAGGGCCGTGACCGACAGCAGCTTGTCCCCGATGACCAGCCGGTTCTCCCGGCCGTCGTCCATCAGCCGGCGCCCCTCGTGCACATCCTGCTCTGTGTAGCTCATACGGATTCCTCATTGAACCGACAAGACGAGCGCACAGGGTAATCGGGTGAACGCACAGCGTGTGATCTTCAATGTGCTGCCGGGTAAGCGGAGTTGACGGTCGGCGGCGGTGAACAGCCGGTTTGTCGCATCCGTTGGGGCAAGCTGCACCCGTGTGGGTGACGGCGGGTCTCAGCCCTGGCGGACGTTGCGGAGCGTCGTCACGAGCACGTCGAGGTCTCCGCTGTAGACGATCACTTCCTCGTCGTCGGCCGGGGGGTCGAAGCGGGTGAAGAAGTCGTCGAGGGCCTCGGGGGTGACGGTGAGGGCGTTGGCGTCCTCGCGTTGGTTGCGTTCGGTCAGGCGTCGCAGCAGTTCGGCGCGGTCGGCGGGAAGGTAGACGACCAGGGGGTGGCCGCCCGCTTCGCGGGCGGCCTGCCGCCAGGAGTCCCGGTCGCTGCGGCGCCACAGCCCGTGGTCCAGGACGACGTCGTTCCCGGCCTCCAGCTCCTTGGTGAACCGCGTGCGGATCGCCTCGACGACGGGCCGTTCGCGCTCGAAGTAGGTGTGCTCGGGGTAGTCCACGCCGTAGCGGCCGTGGAGGCGGTGGACCTCCTCGTCGACGGACAGGCGGGTGAAGCCGTGGTCGGCCAGGGCCTGGGCGACGGTGGTCTTGCCGGAGCCGGTCAGGCCGGCCAGGAGAACGGCGAGGGGCACGGGTCATCCCTTCCGCGACGAGCTGTCCGCAGGCGTGGGCATTGTCTCAGTCCTGGCCGGTGTGGGCGTACGGCCGCCAGGTGGTGAAGATGCCGCGGGCCTCGGCGGGCCAGCTGGACGGCAGCCGGTCCAGGCTGACCCGGCGGAAGGCGAACCGCGGGTCGCTGGTGTTGATCACGCCGCCGTGCCGGCCGACGTGGGCCAGCAGGCGGCCGGCCTCGTCGCGGACGGCTGGGGTGTGTTCCTGCCAGGTACCGGAGGTGAAGTGCTGGATGCGGCGGCGCAGGTCGTCCAGGACGCCCGAGCGCCACTTGAAGTGGTGGACCGCGCAGATGCGGTCCGCGTCCGGCCGGTGGCCGGGGGCCCGGTGGTTGCCGGAGGCCACGGCCACGTCATGGCGGGCGAGGACGATCTTGCGGGGGTCGCCGTGCAGGAGCCGGTGGGTGAGGTGGCCGCCGAGAGGATAGGCGAAATCGAGTCCGCCTTCGGGCCTCCAGCCGGTCAGGCGTCCGCTCGCGGCGACGCGGTCGAGCATCAGCCCGCCCACCACGCGGTGGCCGGACTTCTCCGCCTGAGCGATCACCTCGTTCAGCGGGGCGGGGTACTGCTGGAACTCATCGGCGTCGGCGAGCAGGTGCCAGCCGGGACCGGCCCGGTGCCGCAGGGTGTCTCTGAGCTGGGTGTTGGTGTGCTCGTGCCACGGGCCGGTGCTGGTGCCGGTGGGGATGATGCCCAGCTCTCGGGCGGCGGCCTGGAGCTCGTGCCGCCGCAGGTCGGGAACGTGGTCGGGGAAGTGGAAGGCGATCAGGAACCGCTCGACGCCCAGCCACCGGTAGTGCCGGACCCAGGCGGTCAGCAGCGGCGGCTCGACGGGGCCGACGACGGCGATCAGCGCGGGAGGTGTGCTCAGCATCCGGACTCCTTCGTACGCAGGGGGGTGAAGGTGCGGGTGAGGAAGTCGGCCTGGTCGGCGGCCGACCGCATCCCCAGCAGGCCGGGGGCGTCAGGGCCGGGCAGCGGGGGCGGCTGGCGGATGACGGTGTGCAGGGTGTTGGCGAGGCCGTCCGGGTCGCCTGCGGGGAATGTCAGGGCCCAGGGCTGGCCGTGCAGGCGGGCGGTGAGGGCACTGTCGTGGTCGGAGACGATGAGGGGGACGCCGAGACGGGCGGCGTCCATGACGAGTCCGGACTCCTTGCCGACGCCGGGGTGGCGGGCGACGAGGGCGGCGTCGGCGGCGGCGTACACGAGCCGCAGCACGGCTTCGCTGACGGGGCCGGGCACGGTGTGCACCCGCAGGCCGGGCAGGGCCCGCCAGCGCTGAAGGACGCTCTCGTCGAGCGGGGAGCCGGTGACCACCAGGTGCAGGGTCTCCTTCAGCCGGGCCAGGGCGGCGTCGACGACGGCGATGTCCTTGTAGGGCCACCAGCCGCCCACCAGGCAGACCGCGGCCTCGGCGGCGGGGATGTCGAACGCGGCCCGGCCGCCCTCGCGTTCAGCGGCGGACAGGCGGCGGCCGTCATCGGCCGCGAAGGCGCCCACCACCGCGGGCAGGTGAGGGAAGGCCGTGGCGAGCTGATCGCCGACGGCCTGCGTCGGGTAGACGGCGATCACCTGTTGCTCGCTCCGGCGGGCGAGCCGGCCGAGCAGCCGCACGGCGGCGTCCTCGGTGGTGACCGCCTCGTGCACGAAGCGCAGATGGGGCTGTCCGCCGAGGAGGGCGGCGGCGCCGTGCAGGGCCTCGCTCGCGGTCAGGATCACCACCGCGTCAGCACCCGGTTCCAGGCGGCGGGCGGACCGCAAGGCCGCCGCCTCGGTCAGGCAGCGGGCGATGAGAGTGATCTGGTGCGGCAGCCGCCGCAGGCGGCGGGGCCAGCGGCGCGACCGGAACACACGCTGTCCGGCCGCGGAGACCCCGGCCGCCAGCCGTGAGGCGGCCAGCAGCACAGCCGCCCGCCGCCCGGCCGGCGCGGTCACCAGCCGGGCGCCCGCCCCGCGCAGGGCACCCACCGCCTCGCGGGCGGCGCCGTGCGGGGCGATGACCAGGGTGCCGCGCCTGGCCTGGGCGAGGGCCACCAGCGTGCGCTGGTGGTGCCCGCCCAAGCGGTCGGCGTACGGCTCGATCAGCACGAGCGGGGCGGTCATCCCGCCACCGCCTGGTCGCCGTGGGCGGCGGTGAACCTTGCCCGCAGCCAGGTGGGGTCGTTGAGGTGATCGAACTGCTGCGGGTCGCGGGCGGCTTCACGGGCGAAGGTGACGCCCTCCCCCGCCCCGGCGGCAGCGTAGGCGGCGAACTCGCCGCTGCGGCTCATTGTCCACGCTTCAACCCGCTGGCGGGCGTCGTCGTCGGCCATGCCGTACTCGCTGCCGCGGGCGAGCATCGCGCACTCGCGGAAACCGGCCTTCCAGGCGTGGAAGGGGCTCTGGTTGAACCTGGTGATCCCGGCGGTCTCCCGGGCGAACTCGATGCGGCCGGGCAGAGCGGCGAGCACGTCCACGGCCTCGCCCATCTCCCGCAGGGCACTGCGGCGGATCAGCTTCAGCCCGCCATAGCCGTAGGTCAGTCCGTTGACCGGGTTGACCGCCCGCCACACCCGCATGGAGACGCCCTCATCCAGCGGCTCGACGGCCGCCACGTCGAAGTCGTTGTCGATGGCGAAGTCGCCGTCGGCGAGGAAGAACTGCTCACGGTCGACAACCTCGGCGCACAGCCGGTAGGCCCGGCGCATCCCGCGCACGCCGTGCAGGCGCTTGACCGTGCCGCCGAGGGTGCGCTGGAGCCGGGAGTGCAGTGAGTTGGCCATCGGCTCGTCGTACGACAGCAGCACCGCGTCGAAGCCGGTCACGAGATCGCCTCCAGGTAGCGGGCGGCGACCAGGGCGGGGGCGAAGTCGGCGGTGGAGGCGTGGGCCCGCTTGGCGTGCACGGCGTGGAACTCGTCATCCGTGGCCAGGCGCTCGGCCAGGGCGACGGCCTCGGCGGGGGTGGTGAAGCACAGCTCGGGGTCGATGTGCTCGGCCAGCCAGCCCAGCTTCGGCGAGATGACCGGCAGGCCCATGCCCTGGCAGTCGATCACCGACATGGACCAGGGGCAGCCGGGCCGGAAGGGGGCGATGCCGAAGTGGGCGCCGGCCAGCAGGTTCTTGTAGCGGACGCGGTCGCCGCGGTCGGAGACGACCTGGACGTGCGGCAGGGCGGCGAGCTTCTCGCGCATCTTCTCCGGGCTGTCGTCCAGGCCCTTGCGCTCGGCCCGGCGCTGGCCGAACAGGTCCATCACCCGCAGCCGGACCGTGCCGGAGGCGACCAGGTCGCGGGCCAGGTCCACGAACTGCCCGGTGCCGTAGTGCGCGTACAGCCGGTGGTTGTAGACGCCGATCGCCCCGCCCGTGCCGGAGGCGGGCCGGACGGCGGCGGGGTCGCGGACCAGGCGCTCGTCGCGCGGGGCGGGCACCACCCGCAGCTTCTCGCCCAGGTCCACCGTCATCCGGGCGGCGGCGGCCGACACCCAGGAGGCAGCCGTGGCGGAGTGGGCCATCACCCGGTCACAGGCGGCCAGGCCGGCGGCGAACGCCAGCAGCACCGGCCGCCCGAGCCCCGCGTCGTTCAGGGAGGGGTCGAGCAGGAGCTGGCCGCCGCCGGTGAAGGAGAACGGCAGGTAGTGGCAGTACCCGGCCAGCAGGGCGTCCGATCCGGCCTCCAGCAGGGCCGTGCGGACCGCAGGGGCCTCCTCGACCTGGTTGGCCACCACCACATCCGGCTTCTCGGCCCGGATCAGGGCCACCAGCTCGTCGATGTCCGCCGAGAACCGGGCCCGGTACTTCGTCCCCGGCACCTTGGTCTGGTGGAAGCGGCAGCGGGCGTCCCCGGCCGCCGCCGGGGCCGCGACGGTCACCTCAGCGCCGGCGTCCGCCAGGGCCGGGGCGAGCAGGTCCGCGAAGATCCAGCCCGAATCCGCGGACAGCCGGTCGGGGTTGGAGATGTTCAGCAGGTACAGCACGCGCATGGTGCGTCGCCTCCCTCATCTGCCCGGACGGGTCGATCCGGGGCGGTGAGGGAAGGAAACCGGCGACGTGAGCCGTGACGGGATGATGAACTTGGATCACTCACGGTTCATTCATGCTCACCAACAAGTGACGCGGGGCGGGGCTTCGATGGACGCGCACAGCGAGGAGATCACCGTCGAGCAGGCGGCCGAGGCGTTCGCCGCCGAGGTGGCGCGGTGGCGGGAAGTGCGAGGCATGTCCAAGCGGGCCTTAGCCCGCGCCATGGGCTTCGACCCGTCCTACGTCAGCCATGTGGAGTCCGGCCGGCACAAACCCACCGAGGAGTTCGCACGGCTCGCCGACGAGGTCCTCAACGCCGGGAAGGCGATCTGGCGGCGCTGGTGCGACTACGAGCAGGCCCGCACCCGCAGCAGACGCCCGCCCGCGCCGCCGGCCCCGCGCAGGCCCGAGCAGCCGTACGCCACCGGCTCCGCCCTCGTGGTCGAGCACGACGCCGCCCACCTGAAGTACGACGGCCGCTCCTACCGGCTCACCATGCGCCGCCTGCTGCGGAACACCGGCACCGAGCCGGTGACCCGCTACCTGATCCGCATCTCCGTCGACCGCTACCCGGGCGATCCGGAGCGGTCCAACGCGCACTACCGGGCCCACCCGCTGACCTGGGACGAACTCGACCTCACCGCCACCTGCCGGGGCGAGGTGATGCGCTGGCAGGCCAAACACGACCGGGACGCCTTCAAGGAGGTCTGGCTGCTGTTCGACAATGAACACGGCCGCTTCCCGCTCTACCCGGGCGAGTCCGTGTGGATCGAGTACGCCTACACCGTCGGCGACGACAAATGGGGCAACTGGTTCCAGCGGGCCGTACGCCTGCCCACCGAACAACTCGAAGTCCAGCTCGCCTTCCCCGCCCACCTCGACCCGGTGGTCTGGGGCACCGAGACCTCGATGACCGCCGAAGCCTCCCCCCTGCGGACCCCGCCCGTCCGCAGCGACGACGGTGACCTACGGCAATTCACGTGGATCACGGCCACACCCGCTCTGCACGCTCGGTACCGTCTTGAGTGGCGGTTCCGGGCACGGCCCGAACGCGAAACGGATCAAGGGGAGTTCAGGTGATTGACGTGCGGCCCAGCCAGCAGATGCGAGACCTCGGAGTCGTTCAGCACGGCGCCGGCATCCTCGCCGAACCGGCCCGCGCCTTCGACCTGCCCGCCGAGCGCGACGATGCCGAGCGCATCACCGACGAGCTGTTCGCCGCCATGGAGCGGATCGGCCAGGTCCACCCCTTCGCCAAGGGCATGGGCATCGCCGCCCCGCAGATCGGCATCGGCCGGGCCGCCGCCGTCGTCCAGCCGCCCGGCGACGCCCCCGCCATCATCCTGCTCAACCCGAAGATCACCGACCGCTCCGAGGAGATGGACGAGCAGTACGAGGGCTGCCTCAGCTTCTTCGATGTCCGCGGTCTCGTCCCCCGCCCACTAAAGATCACCGTCGAGACCACGGCCCTGACCGGCGAGACCGTCACGACCGTGTACGAACGCGGACTCGCCCGCCTCATCCACCACGAGATCGACCACCTCGACGGCCTGCTGTACACCGCCCGCATGCGCACCGGCGTCGACCCGATCCCCGTCGAGGAGTACCGGCAGAGCGGCCGGGCCTGGGTCTACGAGGACGCCTGACGCCACCCAGCAGCACCGGCTCCGCAGCAAAGCGTGAAGGCGGCCAAGTCCGCTCGGCGAGGCGTGCAGTGCGGGGACCAGCTCGGCGCCTGCCCGGCTACGGCTGGGTGTGAGCGACGGCCGCCGAACTCCGTGCCTTGCCGCGCGATGCCTTGGGCCTGAGCGGCCGGCCCCGGGCGCAGCAAAGAGTTGATCGATCTGTCAGTAACTGCTTCCGGTCCTATTCAGGGCATCGTTCTTGTTCTGGAGGGTGGCCTGGATTGCACGCTGACGACCGATTGCCTCGGGTGAAGGCAGTGCAGAGGCAGCCACGGTGCGGGTGCCCGGCAGCGCCGAGATCGCTTCGGCCACACCAGCGATCACTGCCTCGCTGACCTCCAAGTCGCCAAAGGCTTTGCGCAGTTCGTCGAGGCGCGAGCGGAGCCTAACCGGCTCCAGAACGAGACGCTGTCGGGGCGCAGCAAGCGCGGGCACGCTCAGAACACCCGCCCCTGCCGTCCCAGTGTCCTCAGAGCGGGGAGGAGAGGAGGTAGAGGTGGCGTGGGAGCGGGCCTCAGCTTCGGCTAAGTACCAAAGGTTGTCGAAGCGGATGGATACCGCATCGACCTGCTCCGGTGTCACGTGCCGCACCTGATCGGCTAGGTAGACGACAACCGCATCCACTACACCGGCCATCGGTAGTCGCTGGCTTGAGAACGCGTTGTAGATCGTAGTCCGCGAGACCCCAGGCACCTTCTTCTTCCGCAGGTCCTCCGCCATCCGTGATAGCGAGGGGCCCTTGGCTACCAGATGGAGTTCATGCAGAGCGTCGTTCAGCGCCCTGTGCATCCTGTGTGGAATGTCAGGCTTGCTTAGACGGCCGGCACGCCCCACTGTCTGCCTCCGTTCGCTCCCGTTCAACGGCGTCCAACGATGTTCTCACGTGAGCCCACCTCGGCCACAAGCTTGGTGACTTCCTGCTGATCTCAGCTCCGTTCAACCGGCCTTGTCCTTACCAGGGGTTCAGCCGCTGATGCTGGTCGCTCGCCATCAACCAGTTGAGGAGCACACCATGAAGAAGTCGCCTCAGACCCTCCGGCATCTGGCCAGGACTGCCCTCTTCCACGCCGTGCGCGGAGCGGCGTACGCCTGCGGAGCCGCAGCGGTTGCCGGGCTCGGCTGGTGGGTCGAAAAGATCTTCTAGGAGGACAGCCAGATACAAACGAGGTCGGTCGAAGCCAACGCAACTGGCTTCGACCGACCTCTTCAACTCTAGGGGTCCACTCCCCCCTCACCCTCAGGCATCTCCTCCTCTGTGTGGGGGGCGCGTAGCGGGCGTAGGCCCGGCGCCGGCGGCCGGGTGAAGGCTTAGCGGCCGAGGAAGTTGATGTGGTCGTACTGGAGCGGAGAGAGCCGGGCGAGTAGTTCGTCGGGTGACGGGGAAGCCGCCGGCGGCCAGCTGCTTGACCGCGACGTCGACGTAGAGGCTGACGGTGACGGGGACCGGCGGCGCGGCAGGGTCGCCTTCTCTTGCCGGCCGGGGCAGCGCTGGCCTTGCTGAGGCTGGATACAGACTGTGGCATGCCACAGGCAACGTGTACCGCCGATCAGAGTCACCGCCCACGCTCCGAGTAAACGGGCTGCGGAAACTTGCCTAACTTGCCAGAACGGCTTCTAGTTCATCCACCTGCATCTTCACTTGACAACCCTAGATAAGGACGGTCCCCATCGCGTACTCCGAAGTGACCATCCCCGCGTCCCGTCGCGCCCCGCGCGCCCGGCACACCAGGGCGCGCATCCGCGCCCGTACGACCTGATACATCCCGACCCCCGTGAGGAGTTGCGTTCCCGATCACTTACTCCGCTTGCCCGGCTGTTCCGGACGGCGCCGTATCCCTTCCGTTCCGCTCACGCACCACCCCCTCCCAGCGCCCCGCCCGCGAGCCCGACGACCACCGGCAGGACGCCGACCGCGATGAACGCGGGCAGGAAGCACAGCCCCACCGGAGCGGTGACCAGGACGGCGGCCCGCCGGGCCCGGGCCGTCGCGGCGCGCGCCCGGTCGGCGCGGGCGTCCGCGGCGAGCCGTCCCACCGGTCCGGCCGCGGGAAGCCCGGACACGCCGGCCCGTTCCAGCAGCCGGGCCAGGGGGCCGGCGCCCGGGAGCGCGGCGAGCCGCCGCCAGGCCTCCCCCGGTTCGCCCCCGAGCCGCACCTCCGCCGCGCCGTGCGCCAGCGCGTCCCCGACCGGTCCGCCCAGCGCCTCGCCCACGGCCCGGGCCGCGACGACCGGGCCGGCCCCCGCCGCGATGCACGCCGCGAGCAGCTCGGCCGCCAGGGGCAGTTGCCGGGCCGCCTCCGCGGTGCCGGCGGCCCGCGCGGTCGCCGCGGCGGCCGACCGGCGCGTCCACCAGTGCCACAGCACGGCCGCGACGGCCGCCCCCGCCGCAGCCCCGGCCACGCCCCCGATCACGAGCCACGCGGCCCCGGCCGCAGCGATCGGCGGCAGCCCTCTGCGCGCGGCGCCCGGCACGTCGATGTGCCGGGCGGCACACGGCGGTTCCCCGGGCAGCAGTCCCGCGATCCGCCGCCGTACCCCGCGCTCGCGCCGGACGGCCACCGCCCGCCGTACCGTCCACGCGAGCACCAGCACCACCCCCGGGGCCGCCCCCAGCCTGTGGACGACATCCCCGTTCACGCCGTCTCCTCCGCTCCCCGCACGATCCGCATCGCCCACCACATCCCCAGGCCCTCCAGCACGGCACCGGCGAGCAGGCAGCCCAGCCCCGCTCCGGTGTGCAGCAGCACGCGCAGCGGGTCGGCACCGAGCGCGGTGCCCAGGAGCAGGCCCAGCGCCGGGAGCCCGGCGAGCATCACCGCCGTGGCACGGGCGCCCGCCACCTGGGCGCGCAGGTCGGCGCGCTGGTCCCGCTCGGCGCGCAGCGCCCCCTCCAGCCGGTCGAGCCCGGCCGCGAGTCCGGCACCCCGGTCGACGGCCACCCGCCAGCAGGCGGCCAGGCCCAGCAGCCCTGCGGCGCCCGGTTCCCGCGCCGCCCTCGCGAGCGCGCCCGGTACGTCTCCCCCGAACCGGGCCGCCGCCAGCACCGCCGCCTGCCCGTCCCCGAGTCCCTCGCCGTCGCGCGCCGCGTACACCAGGGCCTCGCCCGGCTGCCGCCCGGCCCGCACCTCCCCGGCGATCGCCCCGCACAGCGCGATCACCGCGTCCGCCCGGCGCTCCCGCGCGCGCCGCGCCCGCGCGGCCAGCCGCACCCTTCGCAGCACCGGCACGCCGGCCGCCCCCGCGGCGAACGGCAGCACCGAGGCTCCCAGCACCGCCAGCACCAGCCCGGCCACCGCCGCCCACCACTCGCCCCGCAGCCGCCCGCGCAGCCGCCGCAGTCCGGCCGTCACCCGGTGGGCCACCGGTGGCCCGCTCCCGACCACCGCGCCGCCCGCGAGCAGCAGCCGCGCCCTCCGGTTCCCGGCGTGCCATCCGCCGGCCAGCCACACCGCCGCCCCCAGGCACGCCACGGCCGCACCCGTCTGCGCCTCAGTCATCCCGGTCATCCCGGTCGTCCCGGTCATCCGTGCACCTCCCCGCGCACTCCCGCGCGGGACACGCGTCATCACCGTCCGCGCGCCCGCACCCGTCGTCACCGCCCCGGGACCCTCCGCCCCGGAGCAACCCCCGCAGCCGCGTCCACCCCCGCTCGTACGCGAACGCCTCCGCGCCCCACCGCAGCGCCGGCACCGTCCGCACCAGTCCCGACGCGTCCCGTTCCAGCACGTGCACCTCGGCGACACGGCGCCGTCCGGACCGGTCCCGCACCAGGTGCAGCACCACCGACAGGGCCGCCGCCACCTGGCTGTGCAGCGCGGCCCGGTCGAGCCCCGCGGCCGTACCGAGCGCCTCCAGCCGGGCCGGTACGTCCCCGGCGGCGTTGGCGTGCACGGTCCCGCAGCCGCCCTCGTGACCGGTGTTCAGCGCGGCGAGCAGGTGGACCACCTCGGCGCCGCGCACCTCGCCGACGACCAGCCGGTCCGGGCGCATCCGCAGTGCCTGCCGCACCAGGTCCTCCAGCGTCACCAGGCCCGCGCCCTCCTGGTTGGCGGGCCGGGTCTCCAGCCGGACGACGTGCGGGTGGTCCGGGCGCAGCTCCGCCGAGTCCTCGGCGAGCACGATCCGCTCCCCGGGCCCCACCAGCCCCAGCAACGCGCTCAGCAGCGTCGTCTTGCCGCTGCCCGTCCCGCCGCTGACGAGGAAGGACAGCCGGGCCCGTACGAGCGCCCGCAGCACCCGGTCGCCGCCCGGCGGCACGGTGCCCGCCGCCACCAGCTCGCCGAGGGTGAACGCGCGGGGGCGGACGACCCGCAGCGACAGGCAGGCGCAGCCGACGGCGACCGGGGGCAGCACGGCGTGCAGCCGGGTCCCGTCGGGCAGTCTGGCGTCCACCCACGGCCGGGCGTCGTCCAGGCGGCGTCCGGCCACCGCGGCGAGGCGCTGCGCGAGCCGCCGTACCGCCCCGGCGTCCGAGAAGGACACGGACGTCAGTTCCAGTCCGCCGCCCCGGTCCACCCAGACCCGGTCCGGGGCGGACACCAGGACGTCGGTCACCGAGGGATCGGCCAGCAGCGGCTCCAGCGGCCCGCTCCCGACCAGCTCGGACCGCAACCGCTCGGCGGCCCTGAGCACCTCGGCGTCGCCGAGCACCCGCCCCTGTTCCCGCAGCGCCTGCGCGACCCGTGCGGGCGTCGGCTCCGCCCCGCGCTCGGCGAGCCACTGCCGCACGCCGTCCAGCAACCCCGGAGGCATCCCGGCCCCCACCGCCTCCAACGGCCCCGAGGCCTTGTCGAACACCCCCGGCCGCCCCAGCACCTCCGGCCTTCCCGACACCCTCAGCACTCCGGACACCCCCGGTACTCCGGACGCACCTGGCCCTCCGACCACCCCAGGACCTCCGAACGCACCCAGCCCTCCAGCCACCCCAGGACCTCCGGACGCACCCAGCCCTCCAGCCACCCCAGGACCTCCGGACGCACCCAGCCCTCCAGCCACCCCAGGACCTCCGAACGCACCCAGCCCTCCAGCCACCCCCACCCTCCTCATACCGCCCCCGCCTCCACCCGCACCCGCTCCCAGAACTCCCGGCAGAACCGCGCCAGCGGGCCGCGCCCGGTGCCGCCGGGAGGCTGTCCGCCCGTGGCCGCGGTCGCGCGGAGCAGGCCGGACTCCACGGGGACCTCGCCGGCCAGCGGCAGAGCGAGCAGGCGGGCCACCTCCCGGTCGTCGAGGCCGGGCGCGTACGGCCCGCGCACCGCGACCCGCAGGTCGCGCACGACCATGCCGACGGCGGAGGCCACCCGCCCGGCCGCCGCGATCGCGCGCAGCTCCGCCGGGACCACCAGGAGCCCGAGGTCGAGCTGGGCAAGCACCTCGGCCACCCCGTCGTCGACCCGGCGCGGCAGGTCGACGACGACCGTGCCGCCCCGGCGCCGGGCCGCGGCGAGCACCGCCCGTACGGCCTGCGGCGGCACGGCGACGCAGTCGCCGCGGTCCCAGCTGAGCACCCGCAGCGAGTGCAGCTCGGGCAGGGACTCCTCCAGGGCGCCGCCGCCGACCCGCCCGTGCGAGGCGGCGAACGCCGGCCACCGCAGTCCGCCGGCCGCCTCCCCGCCGAGCAGGACGTCGAGGCCGCCGCCCAGCGGGTCGGCGTCCACCAGGAGGGTGCGCAGCCCCTCCCGCGCGGCGGTGACGGCGAGCGCGCAGGCCAGGGTGGAGGCCCCGGCGCCGCCCCGGCCGCCGATGACGCCGACGGTGAGGGCGGGCCGTCCGACGCCCTCGGCGACGTCGGCGATGCGGTCGACCAGCCACTGTTCGCCGTCGGGCAGCACCAGCACGTGGTCGGCGCCGATCTCGACGGCCCGCCGCCAGACCCCGGGGTCGTCCGGGTCCCGGCCGACCAGCACCACACCGCGTCTGCGCGCCACCCCGCGCACGCGCCGCGCGGCGTCGTCGCCCACCAGGACGAGCGGTGCCGCCTCCCAGCCGTCCCGGCGCCGGGGTACCGAGTGGTGCACCTCGGGTGTGGCGCCGGCGGCCGCGCACAGGCGCAGCAGGTCGTCGAGGAGTTCGGTGTCCTCGGTGACGATCAACGGTCCGCCGCCCCGCCCTCCGGCGGTGGTCGGCGGGCCGTGTGTGACGGTTCCGGCCACGGTCGCATCCCCCTTCGCTGCGCCGCTCGCGCAGCCCTGCGGCTCCGCGATGCGCTCAGGTGTGGAGAACCGGCGAGCGGTCTCCCTGTGAACGGCATGAACAGCCGGCGGAAACCGGCCGGACGCGCCGGGCAAACGGAACCGGCCGGGAACTCGGCACGGCCGTGGCGCGTCGGAATCACCGTGCAGGGATCCGGGAAATCATGTGGATCTTGGTCGATAACTGTGGACAACTCGACGGTTGTGAATATCACCGTCACCCATACCAGTGACCCTTCATCGCCCCCCTGTCCGGCTTTCACAGAGCAGCCCGACGACTACACACAGTGAACGGTCAGGGGTGACATCGAGAGGCGTCCGCAGGCACCGCACCTCGGCGCCCGGACCCCGACTGGAGGGGAAAAACCCACCCGGACATGCGACGACCCCCGCCGGGGGGGAGAGCGGGGGTCGTCTCCACGGCCGACTCGGGGGGGGAGGAGTCGGACCGGGTTAGCACGGTCGCGAACGATCCGTGACTTCCATGGTGTACCCGAGAGCCCTCTCAGGCAAACCCACGCGCCCCACCTTACGCCGAATGGGCTGCGCCTATGCTCAAGCTCGTGGAAAACCACTCCTTGCCCCGCACGGCGGCCTTCTTCGATCTGGACAAGACGGTCATTGCGAAGTCCAGCACACTCACGTTCAGCAAGTCGTTCTACCAAGGCGGGCTGATCAACCGCAGGGCCGTCCTGCGCACCGCGTACGCCCAGTTCGTCTTCCTGGCGGGCGGCGCCGACCACGACCAGATGGAGCGCATGCGCGAGTACCTGTCCGCGCTGTGCCGTGGCTGGAACGTCCAGCAGGTCAAGGAGCTCGTCGCCGAGACGCTGCACGACCTGATCGACCCGATCATCTACGACGAGGCCGCCTCCCTGATCGAGGAGCACCACACCGCGGGCCGCGACGTCGTCATCGTCTCCACGTCGGGAGCCGAGGTGGTCGAGCCGATCGGCGAGCTGCTCGGGGCGGACCGGGTGGTGGCCACCCGCATGGTCGTGGGCGACGACGGCTGCTTCACCGGGGAGGTGGAGTACTACGCCTACGGCCCGACCAAGGCGGAGGCGATCAAGGAACTGGCCGCATCCGAGGGGTACGACCTCTCCCGCTGCTACGCCTACAGCGACTCGGCGACCGACCTGCCGATGCTGGAGTCGGTCGGCCACCCGCACGCCGTGAACCCGGACCGCGCGCTGCGCCGCGAGGCCCTCGCGCGCGAGTGGCCGATCCTCGACTTCCACCGGCCGGTCCGGCTCAAGCAGCGCATCCCCGGGCTCTCCGTGCCGCCGCGTCCGGCGCTCGTGGCGGCGGCCGCGATAGGCGCCGCGGCGGCCACCGCGGGCCTGGTCTGGTACGCGTCCCGGCGCCGGGCCACGGCGGCCTGACCCGCACGGCACCCGCCCGCCTCGCCGCCCGCGCCGGACAGGACCGTTTATGCCCATTTGAAGGTAAAAGTAAAAAATATGGCCAGGACTTCCGCTTGTACCGGTCCTGGAGTACAAAGGACTCAACGGCCCGCGAGACCAAGGACATCCGAGAGGATCGCCTTAAGAAACGCAATTGGCCCCACGGACCGAGCATGACCATCGGGCACCCACGCGACGTCGACCCGTCGATTACGGGCCAGCCGCACCAGGTGACGGGCAAAGTACCCGACCTGATGGGCGACATATCGAGGACGCCTGGTAACCCGGTGATCATGCCAGCGGCGGTACGAGTACTCGTACCGCCGCAACCCTGCGAGGCCCCTCCGGGGGCCTTTTCCCGTTTACGCCTTCAGCGTTCACCCTTCCGCGCCTCGGGTTCCGCGCCTCGGGTTCCCCGTGAAGCGTGAAGCGTTATGTGTGATGCGTGAAGCGTTATGCGTGGTGCGTTATGTGTGATGCGTGGTGCGTTATGTGTGATGCGTTACGCAGCTCCGCGCTGCAGAGCCTCGCACACCGCCGTCGACTCGCGCGCCCCCAGCTCCACCGCCTTGCCGCAGTGCGCGATCCAGGCGGCCATGCCCTCGGGGGTGCCGGAGAGGTAACCGTCGAACGCCGCGCGATAGGCCGTCCGGCCCAGTTCGGCGTGGCCCGCCTCGGCCGGGCAGACCGACTTGGGGTCGAGACCGCTGCCGACCAGGACGATGCGTTCGGCCGCGCGCGCGACCAGACCGTTGTGGGAGACGAACGGGCGCAGCGCGAGGAGTTCACCGTGCACGACGGCGGCCGTCACCAGCGCGGGCGCCGCACCACCGGCGATGATCAGCTCGGACAGGCCGTCCAGGCGGGCGGAGACCTCGGCCGGGCTCGGCAGCGGCAGGCCGTCCAGCAGCGGTTCGTCGGCCGTCTCGCCCGCTTGGCGCGGGCGCCCGACCTGCTCGGCCCCGTGCGCCGCGGCCACCAGGTGCAGGCGGGCCAGCACGCGCAGAGGCGACTGCCGCCAGATGGACAGCAGCTGCCCCGCCTCGGCGGTCAGCCTGAGGGCGGCCCCCATGGCGCGCGCCTCGGCGTCGCCGCTGAAGTCGGTCCGCCGGCGCACCTCCTCCAGGGCCCAGTCCGCGCCGGACAGCGCCGCCGAGCCCCGGGCGCCGCGCAGCGCCGCCTCGGAGGTGATCTCGTTGCTGCGGCGCCGCATGATCCGGTGCCCGTAGACCCGGTCCACGGCCTTGCGCACGGACTCCACGGAATCGGCCACGCCGGGCAGCGAGCCCAGGGCCGCAAGGGGGTCCTCCCTGTCCGAGCCCGTTCGAGAGCCGGGAGGAGGACCGGCGGACGCGCCTGTCGTACTCATGGGTACGACCCTACGCACACCGGCGCCCCACCCCACGAAGGAGTGGTCTTCCTCACGTCCGTGCGCGACGCACCGCCATCACGCCGCTACCGTTGGTGAACATGAAAATTGCTTTCGTCGGGAAGGGCGGCAGCGGCAAGACGACGCTGTCCTCCCTGTTCATCCGCCACCTCGCCGCCACCGGCGCACCCGTCGTCGCGATCGACGCCGACATCAACCAGCACCTGGGGACCGCCCTCGGCCTCGACGACGCCGAGGCGGCCCGGCTGCCCGCGATGGGCGAGCACCTGCCACTGATCAAGGACTACCTGCGCGGCACCAACCCCCGTATCGCCTCCGCCGAGACGATGATCAAGACGACGCCGCCCGGGGAGGGCTCGCGGCTGCTGCGGGTGTGCGAGGACAACCCGGTGTACGACGCCTGCGCCCGGCCGGTGGAACTGGAGGGGAACGCCGTCCGTCTGATGGTCACCGGCCCCTTCACGGACGACGACCTCGGAGTCGCCTGCTACCACTCCAAGACCGGAGCGGTCGAGCTGTGCCTCAACCACCTGGTCGACGGCCGCGACGAGTACGTCGTGGTCGACATGACGGCGGGCTCGGACTCGTTCGCCTCCGGCATGTTCACCCGCTTCGACCTCACGTTCCTCGTCGCCGAACCGACCCGCAGGGGGGTGTCCGTCTACCGCCAGTACAAGGAGTACGCCGCCGACTACGGCGTCGCCCTGAAGGTCGTCGGCAACAAGGTGCACGGCCCGGACGACCTCGACTTCCTGCGCGCCGAGGTCGGGGACGACCTGCTCGTGACGGTCGGGCACTCGGACTGGGTGCGCGCCCTGGAGAAGGGCCGGCCGCCCCGGTTCGAGACCCTGGAGGACGCCAACCGCCGGGCGCTGCGCACCCTGCACGAGGCCGCCGACGCGACGTACGGGCTGCGGGACTGGGAGCGCTACACCCGCCAGATGGTGCACTTCCACCTGAAGAACGCCCGTTCCTGGGGCAACGAGCGCACGGGGGCCGACCTGGAGGCGCAGGTCGACCCCGGGTTCGTCCTCGGCGAGGGGGTCGTGGCGGCGGCTACGGCCTGACGGCCGGCGCCCCGGGCACGCCCCTCGGCGCCGGGGCGGGCCCGGCGGACAGGAAGGACGCCCAGCCCTCCTTCGGGGCCTCGCCCACCTTCAGGGTGCGCAGCTTGCGCAGGGTCTCCGGGTCCTGGGCGTCCAGCCAGTCCACCAGTTGCCGGAAGGAGACGCAGCGCACCTCGTCCTTGGTGCACACGTGCTTCACGACCTCCTCTACGGCGCGCATGTACGTGCCGCCGTTCCAGGACTCGAAGTGGTTGCCGATGATCAGCGGCGCGCGGTTGCCGTGGTAGGCCCGGTAGAAGCCCTGGAGGAGACCGTCGCGCATCTGGTCGCCCCACCGCTTGTGCTGGGACGGGTCGCCCTGCGTGGTGGTGCCCGACTGGTTGACCATGAAGTTGTAGTCCATGGTGAGCTGCTCGAAGGTGTGCCCGGGGAAGGGCACGAGCTGCATCGACAGGTCCCACAGGCCCTGCTTCTTCTCCGGCCAGACCTGGTTGTTGACGCCGCTGCTGTCGTACCGGAAGCCCAGGTCGCGGGCGGCCTTCAGGAAGTTCTTCCGGCCCTCCAGGCAGGGGGTGCGGGCGCCGATCAGCTCCTTGTCGTAGTCGAAGGGCAGCGGGGCCGCCGTCGCCATCGAGGCGTTGGTCTTCCAGGTCTTCACGAACCGCTTGGCCTGGGTGATCTCGTCCTTCCAGTCCGCGACCGACCAGTCGCCGACCCCGCCGCTGCCGCCGCAGAAGTGGCCGTTGAAGTGGGTGCCGATCTCGTTGCCCTCCAGCCACGCCAGGCGCAGCTGTTCCACGGTGTCGGCGATGCCCCGGGCGTCGTTGAAGCCGATGTCGGAGCGGCCCGGGGGGTGCTGCGGCGGCCGGTACAGGTCGCGCTTGTCCTCCGGCAGCAGGTACACGCCGCTGAGGAAGTACGTCATCGTCGCGTCGTTGTCCCTGGCCACCTTGCGGAAGTGGGAGAACAGCCGCTGGCTGTCCTCCCCCGCGCCGTCCCAGGAGAACACCACGAACTGGGGCGGTCTCTGGCCGGCCTTGAGACGTTCGGGCCGGGGCAGGTGCGGCTGCGTCCCGGTGTAGGCGGTGGAGCCGTCGCCGATCAGCCGGACCGCGTTCTCGGGGGCGGGGGCCGGTTTCGCCTTGTCCGGGCCGTGCGCCCCCTCCCGGGAGGTGTCGGTGCCGGTTCCGCAGCCGGCGAGTGACGCGGCGCAGACCGCGGCGACCACGGCTCCCGCAGTGACTCTGTGGGTGGCGGCCATGTTCCGCCCACCTTCTTCCTTCTCTCGGGGCCAACGCCGATGGGGCAGTGCGATGGGGCAGTGCGATGGGGCAGCGCCGGACGGTGCCGCGCCGGGCAGTACCGCGCCGGGCAGAGCCCCGTGCCAGGCGGTGCCGTGCCGGGCGGCGCAGCGCTGGGCAGTGCCGTGCCGGGCGGCGCAGCGCTGGGCAGTGCCGTGCCGGGCGGTGCCGTCGGCGCGGTCAAGGTCGCACGGGGAAGAGAAGGAATTAATACGACAAGCCGATCAGATGCGCTTTTCACTCGTCAGAGTGGGTCATTAGGCCATTTGCATGGAAAAGCTATGCCTCCCCTTTACTCAGCATTACGATCCATTTACTGAGCGTTGCCTCATCCCGCCGCTTGACGCCGTGACCCACGGCCGCGCACCCCCGCCCCGGAGGCGGGGAGCCCCCCGTACCGCGACCGCGTAGCCCCGGAGGAGACGGGAAACATGTCAGCCTGCGTCCCCACCCGCGCCGACGAATCGGCTCGGAGCAAGCGCGTTCACCAGCCCCACAGCCCGCCGCACCGGCCCCGCCGCTTCCGCATCGCGGGGGCCGACGTGTCGGCCTCGATCGCGGTCTTCCTGATCGCCCTGCCCCTGTCCCTGGGTATCGCCCTCGCCACCGGCGCCCCCCTCCAGGCCGGCCTCGTCGCCGCCGCGGTGGGCGGGATCGTCGTCGGATGGCTCGGCGGCTGCCCGCTCCAGGTCAGCGGCCCCGCCGCCGGCCTCACGGTGGTCACCGCCGACCTCATCCAGCAGTACGGATGGCGTGCGACCTGCGCCATCACCGTGTTCGCCGGCATCGCCCAGCTGGGCCTGGGCTGCCTGCGCGTGGCGCGCACCGCGCTCGCCGTCAGCCCCGCCATCGTGCACGGCATGCTCGCCGGCATCGGCGTCACCATCGCCATGGCCCAGCTGCACATCGTCCTCGGCGGCACCCCGCAGAGCTCGGTGCCGGACAACCTGCGCGCCCTGCCGGGCCAGCTGGCCGACCTGCATCCGGCCTCGGTGTCCGTCAGCGCGCTGACCCTGGCCCTGCTGGCGCTGTGGCCGCGGCTGCCCGGCCGGACCGGGAAGATCCTGCGCAAGGCCCCGGCCGCGCTCGTCGCCGTCGCCGGGTCCACCGCGGTCGCGGCGCTCGCCGGGCTCCGGCTGCCCAAGGTCGACCTGCCGTCCTGGAGCAACCACGCCCTGGCCGCGCTGCCCGACGGCCCGATGCTGGGCCTGGCCGCCGCCGTCCTGACCATCACGCTCGTGTGCAGCGTGCAGTCGCTGCTCGGCGCGGTCGCCGTGGACAAGCTGGTCGCCGCCCGGCCGGACCTGTCCGGCCGCGTCGCGCGGTCCGACCTGGACCGGGAGCTGCTCGGGCAGGGCGCCGCCAACATCGCCTCCGGCGCGCTCGGCGGACTGCCCATCGCGGGCGTGGCCGTGCGCAGCACCGCGAACGTGAACTCCGGTGCCGTCAGCCGGAACTCCACGATGCTGCACGGCGGTCTCGTGGTGATCGCCGCGCTGCTGACGGCACCGGCCCTGGAGCTCATCCCGCTCGCCTCGCTCGCCGCCCTGGTCATGTCCGTCGGCATCCAGATGGTGTCCCTGAACCACATCCGCACGGTGACCCGCCACCGCGAGGTGCTGGTGTACGTCGTCACCACCCTCGGCGTCATCGGCTTCAACGTCCTGGGGGGCGTCGCCCTCGGGATCGCCGTCGCCGTCGCCGTCGCCCTGCACCGCCTGACCCGTACCCGCATCACGCACGAGGAGAGGGAGGGAGTCCACCACGTACGCGTACGAGGCCAGTTGACGTTCCTCGCGGTGCCACGGCTCAGCCGCACCCTGCACCTCGTGCCGCAGGGCACCGACGCCGTCGTCGAGCTGGACGGGTCGTTCATGGACCACGCGGCGTACGAGACCCTGCAGGACTGGCAGAAGACGCACACCGCGCAGGGCGGCACCGTCGACATCACCGGCCGCCGCCCCGGCACGCGCATCTCCGAGCCCGCCGCATCGGGCGACTGCCGTTGCAGCCCCTGGACGCCCTGGCGCAACCACCAGTGCGACGAACGCCCGCAGAGCGCACCCGAGTCCGGCGGTGCCGAGGGCCCGGCCGGCGAGCCGGCCGGGAACGAACTGGCGCGGGGCATCAGCGCGTTCCAGCGCAACACCGCCCCGCTGGTGCGCGACGAGCTGGCCCGGCTGGCCCGCGAGGGGCAGCGGCCCTCGCAGCTCTTCCTCACCTGCGCCGACTCACGGCTGGTCACCTCGATGATCACGTCCAGCGGCCCCGGCGACCTGTTCGTGGTGCGCAACGTGGGCAACCTCGTGCCGCTGCCCGGCGAGGAGAGCGGCGACGACTCGGTGGCCGCCGCGATCGAGTACGCGGTGGACGTGCTCAAGGTGCGGTCCATCACCGTGTGCGGACACTCCGGATGCGGGGCGATGCAGGCACTGCTCGGCTCCGAGCCGGGGGGAGCGCAAACGCCGCTCAAGCGGTGGCTGCGGCACGGACGGCCGAGTCTGGAGCGCATGGCCGGCACCGGCGGCTCCCCGGTCCGGCTGGCCGGCCGCGAGCCCGCCGACGCGGTCGAGCAGCTCTGCCTGACCAACGTGGTCCAGCAATTGGACCACCTGCGCGCCCACGACTCGGTGGCCCGCGCCTTGCGGGCCGGCGAACTGGAGCTGCAGGGCATGTACTTCCACGTGGGCGAAGCCCAGGCGTACCTGCTCGCCAAGGAAGAGGGTGACGGGGTGTTCGCTCTCGTACGGGAGGCCGAGCTGCCCGCCTGACCCCGTACGGCCCCGGACGGGAAGACCGGTGCGCGGTCCGCCTCGGCGCGGGCCGCGCACCGGCGTGCCGGGGGCCTCGCCCGCCGGTGCGTCGGCAGCCGCCCGCCGTGAACCCCTGCCGCCCGGCATCCGTGCATCCGTGGGTAGGGATGACCGCGGACGGCAGGACCGACAGCCCACACCCCCACAGCCGATAGCCGATAGCCGATAGCCGATAGCCGATAGCCGCCCACAGGTCTAAACCAATTCGCCGTCGGCCCTTGTCACCGCCCCCTCGTGTCTGATGAGCTGTGGCCTGGGACACAGCGCACATCCTGAGAACGGGAGATGTCGTGAGCAACGAAAGCCTGGCCAACCTGCTACGTGAGAACCGCAGGTTCACGCCCCCCGCCGACCTGGCCGCCAACGCCAACGTCACGGCGGAGGCGTACGAACAGGCCAAGGCTGACAGGCTCGGCTTCTGGGCCGAGCAGGCCCGCCGGCTGAGCTGGGCCAAGGAGCCGACCGAGACCCTCGACTGGTCGAACCCGCCGTTCGCCAAGTGGTTCAAGGACGGCACGCTCAACGTGGCGTACAACTGCGTGGACCGGCACGTGGAGGCCGGCCACGGCGACCGCGTCGCCATCCACTTCGAGGGCGAGCCCGGCGACAGCCGCGCGATCACCTACGCCCAGCTCAAGGACGAGGTCTCCCGGGCCGCCAACGCCCTGCTGGAGCTCGGCGTGCGCAAGGGCGACCGGGTCGCCGTCTACATGCCGATGATCCCGGAGACGGCGATCGCGATGCTGGCGTGCGCCCGGATCGGCGCCGCCCACTCGGTGGTCTTCGGCGGCTTCTCCTCCGACGCCCTCGCCACCCGCATCCAGGACGCCGACGCCCGGGTCGTCATCACCGCCGACGGCGGCTACCGGCGCGGCAAGCCCTCCGCGCTCAAGCCCGCCGTGGACGAGGCCGTCGAGCGGGCCGGAAACGTCGAGCACGTGCTCGTGGTCCGCCGCACCGGCCAGGACGTCGCCTGGAACGACTCCCGCGACCTGTGGTGGCACGAGACCGTCGGCCGGCAGTCCACCGAGCACACGCCGGAGGCGTTCGAGGCCGAGCACCCGCTGTTCATCCTCTACACCTCCGGTACGACCGGGAAGCCGAAGGGCATCCTGCACACCTCCGGCGGCTACCTGACCCAGGCGTCGTACACCCACTGGGCGGTCTTCGACCTCAAGCCGGAGACCGACGTGTACTGGTGCACCGCCGACGTCGGCTGGGTCACCGGCCACTCGTACATCGTCTACGGCCCGCTGGCCAACGGCGCGACGCAGGTCATGTACGAGGGCACGCCCGACACCCCGCACCAGGGCCGCTTCTGGGAGATCGTGCAGAAGTACGGGGTGACGATCCTCTACACCGCCCCGACCGCGATCCGCACGTTCATGAAGTGGGGCGACGACATCCCCGCGAAGTTCGACCTGAGCAGCCTGCGGGTGCTGGGGTCGGTGGGCGAACCGATCAACCCCGAGGCGTGGGTCTGGTACCGCAAGCACATCGGCGCGGACCGCACCCCGGTCGTCGACACCTGGTGGCAGACCGAGACCGGCGCCATGATGATCTCGCCGCTGCCGGGCGTGACGGAGGCCAAGCCGGGCTCCGCGCAGCGTCCGCTGCCCGGCATCTCGGCCACCGTCGTCGACGACGAGGGCAACGAGGTGCCGGACGGCGGCGGTGGCTACCTGGTGCTCACCGAGCCGTGGCCGTCGATGCTGCGCACCATCTGGGGCGACGACCAGCGGTTCCTCGACACGTACTGGTCGCGCTTCGAGGGCAGGTACTTCGCCGGAGACGGCGCCAAGAAGGACGACGACGGGGACATCTGGCTGCTCGGGCGCGTCGACGACGTGATGCTCGTGTCCGGCCACAACATCTCCACCACCGAGGTCGAGTCCGCGCTGGTGTCCCACCCGTCGGTCGCCGAGGCGGCCGTGGTCGGCGCGGCGGACGAGACGACCGGCCAGGCGATCGTGGCGTTCGTGATCCTGCGCGGTACGGCGGCGGAGAGCGAGGACCTCGTCGCGGAGCTGCGGAACCACGTCGGCGCCACGCTCGGCCCGATCGCCAAGCCCCAGCGGATCCTGCCGGTGGCCGAACTGCCGAAGACCCGCTCCGGCAAGATCATGCGCCGTCTGCTGCGGGACGTGGCGGAGAACCGGCAGCTCGGGGACGTCACCACGCTCACCGACTCCACGGTCATGGACCTCATCCAGGCCAAGCTGCCGCAGGCACCGAGCGAGGACTGAACGATCGAGGCGATCGCGGACTGATCGATCCGGAAAGGGGCACCCGGCGTCCACAGCGCCGGGTGCCCCTTTCGTGCGACGCCCTCGATATGAACATCATCCAGTCCGCTCATCGCACATTAGGTAAGCTAAGGAACACGTAAGAGACACATCAAGATCCTCATGGTGCGCCGGGAAGTCTGGTCGGCACGTGTTCCGTGCTGCCCACCGACCGGAGGTCCCCGTGTCCGCGCCCCGCACCCCCCGCAAGCTCTTCGACCGCCTCTCGCTGCCGGAGCGGACCTTCGTCGCGGACGCGCTGCGCACCGAGACCGTCGGCGGTGTGCTGCTGCTGACCGCCGCCATAGCCGCCCTGGCGTGGGCGAACATACCCGCGCTGCACGGCAGCTACGAGAGCGTCAGCCACTTCCACTTCGGCCCCGAGGCCCTCGGCCTGCACCTGTCGGTCGCCCACTGGGCCGCCGACGGACTGCTCGCGGTCTTCTTCTTCGTCGCCGGGATCGAGCTCAAGCGCGAACTCGTCGCCGGTGACCTCAAGGACCCGAAGGCCGCCGCCCTGCCGGTGGTGGCCGCGCTGTGCGGCATGGCCGCGCCGGCGCTCGTCTACACCCTCACCAACCTCGCCCAGGGCGGCTCCCTGGCGGGCTGGGCGGTGCCCACCGCCACCGACATCGCCTTCGCGCTGGCCGTCCTCGCCGTCATCGGCACCTCGCTGCCGAGCGCCCTGCGGGCCTTCCTGCTCACCCTGGCCGTCGTCGACGACCTGTTCGCCATCCTGATCATCGCGGTCTTCTTCACGGACTCGCTGAACTTCGCCGCGCTCGGCGGCGCCGCCGTGGGCCTCGCCGTCTTCTGGCTGCTGCTGCGCAAGGGCGTACGGGGCTGGTACGTGTACGTCCCGCTGGCGCTCGTGATCTGGGGGCTGATGTACAACAGCGGCGTCCACGCCACCATCGCCGGCGTGGCGATGGGCCTGATGCTGCGCTGCCACCGCCGCGACGGTGAGGAGCACTCCCCGGGCGAGCACATCGAGCACCTCGTGCGGCCCCTGTCGGCGGGCCTGGCCGTGCCGCTGTTCGCGCTGTTCAGCGCGGGGGTGTCCGTCTCCGGTGGGGCGCTCGCCGACGTGTTCACCCGGCCGGAGACCCTCGGTGTCGTCCTCGGGCTCGTCGTCGGCAAGACGCTCGGCATCTTCGGCGGCACCTGGCTGACGGCGCGTTTCACCCGGGCCTCGCTCAGCGACGAGCTCGCCTGGGCCGACGTCTTCGCGGTGGCGACCCTGGCCGGGATCGGCTTCACCGTCTCCCTGCTGATCGGCGAGCTCGCCTTCGAGGGCGACGCGGCGCTGACCGACGAGGTCAAGGCCGCCGTCCTGACCGGCTCCCTGATCGCGGCGTGCCTGGCCATGGTGCTGCTGCGGATACGGAACACCAAGTACCGCAGGCTGACCGAGGCCGAGGAGCGCGACGAGGACCTCAGCGGCATCCCGGACATCTACGAGGAGGACGACCCGGCCTACCACCTGCGCATGGCGGCCATCTACGACCGCAAGGCCGCCGAGCACCGCCGGATCGCCCAGGAGAAGACCGCCGAGCGGCACGGGCTTGCCGAAGTACCGGGCGGGGCAGGCGAGGAGGACGACGGTCCGGCATGATCTGACGAGACGGTACAAAAGACGGGACCGTACGCAGTCAGGATCAAGACGGCAGCCACGGAACCGCAGGCACAAGAGGGAGACCGCGATGAGCGCACCCGACGGCAGCCCGGTCGGCACCGAACGCAGCATCGGCCAGCTGTTCGCCTCGGCGACCACGGAATTGTCGGCGCTGGTGCACGACGAGATCGCGCTGGCGAAGGCGCAGCTCAAGCAGGACGTCAAGCGCGGCGCGACCAGCGGCGGGGCGTTCACGCTGGCGGGCGTGCTGCTGGTGTTCTCGCTGCCGATGCTGAACTTCGCCCTCGCGTACGGCATCCGCACCTGGAGCCACTGGAACCTGGCGATCTGCTTCCTGCTGTCGTTCGCGGCGAACGTGCTGGTCGCCGTGGTCCTCGCGCTGATCGGCGTGGTCTTCGCGAAGAAGGCCAAGAAGGGCCGCGGGCCGCAGAAGGTCGCCGCCTCGGTGAAGCAGACCGCGGGCGTGCTGCAGAAGGCCAAGCCGCACCCGCGGCCGGAGCTGCCGCAGGACCGGGGCCCCGAGGCCGTCGAGGCTGTGGCACGCTCGTCCTCATGACGGGCTCCTCCCTTCCTCCGGGTCCTCCGGCTCCTCCGGGGCACTCCCCCTCGGCGCAACCCGCCTCGGTCGTCCACCTCGGCGTCCCCGGCGGGCGCGAGGTGACCCACCGGGACGTCGCCGCCAACGGCGCCCGCTTCCACATCGCCGAGCTGGGCGACGGACCGCTGGTCCTGCTGCTGCACGGCTTCCCGCAGTTCTGGTGGGCCTGGCGGCACCAGCTCGTGGCGCTCGCCGACGCGGGCTTCCGCGCGGTCGCCATGGACCTGCGCGGCGTCGGCGGCAGCGACCGCACCCCGCGCGGCTACGACCCCGCGGGCCTCGCCCTGGACATCACCGGCGTGGTCCGCTCCCTGGGCGAGCCGGACGCCGCGCTGGTCGGCCACGACCTGGGCGGCTACCTGGCGTGGACGGCCGCGGCGATGCGGCCCAAGCTGGTGCGGCGGCTGGCGGTGGCCTCCATGCCGCACCCGCGCCGCTGGCGCTCGGCGATGCTCGCCGACCTGCGGCAGACCCGGGCCGGCTCCCACATCTGGGGCTTCCAGCGCCCCTGGATCCCGGAGCGGCAGCTGACCGCCGACGACGGCGCGCTGGTGGGCCGGCTGATCCGGGACTGGGCGGGGCCGCGCGGCGTGGACGAGGAGGCCGTGGAGGTCTACCGCCGCGCCATGTGCATCCCGTCCACGGCGCACTGCTCCATCGAGCCCTACCGGTGGATGGTGCGGTCGCTGGCCCGCCCGGACGGCATCCAGTTCAACCGCCGGATGAAGCGGCCCCTGCGCGTGCCCACCCTGCACCTGCACGGCTCGCTCGACCCCGTGGTGCGGGCGCGCAGTGCCGCCGGATCCGCCGAGTACGTCGAAGCGCCGTACCGGTGGCGGCTGTTCGACGGCCTCGGACACTTCCCGCACGAAGAGGACCCGGCCGCCTTCTCCTCCGAACTGATCAATTGGCTGAAGGATCCCGAACCCGACCGGTGACCGAACGAGCGCACCCGGCATCCACACGGGAACGCTTGTCCGATGAACGGCCACTTGCCCGACGCATAGGCCAATTGGAGGGCCGGCGAGCGGTTATAGACCTTGGGGCGGGGGCACAGGTCCGGGTATGGGCTGGACGCACGACTACAGTGACGCAGCACGCGACCGCCGCTCCACGGGCGGTGTGAGCACCCACCAGCGAGGCGGCGCCTCGCACACGGCGGAGGCGGACCCGCGGGTGGGCATTCCGCGCATCCTGCGCCGCCGGGCCCGCTGGGTCTCGGTACGCCTGCGTCACCCCCGCGGCTGAGAGCCCCGGACAGAAGGGGCGCCCGGCTCGCGCGCTACAGCGCGCAGCTGTCGCTGTCCACCTGCCGGTTCGCGGCCCGGCCCTGCTCGATGTCCTGCCGGATCTCGTCCACGGTGAGCGCGTACCCGGTCTCGGCGTCGTCGAGGGACTTGGCGAAGACCACGCCGTAGACCTCGCCGTCGGTGGTGAGCAGCGGGCCGCCGGAGTTGCCCTGGCGGACGGTCGCGTACAGCGAGTACACGTCACGGTGGACGGTGCCGCGGCGGTAGATGTCGGGGCCGTTGGCGGTGATGCGGCCGCGCACGCGCGCGGCGCGCACGTCGTACGCCCCGTTCTCCGGGAAGCCGGCCACGATCGCGCCGTCGCCGCTGTCCGCGTCCTCGTCCGTGAACCGCAGGGCGGGCGCCTTCAGGTCCGGCACGTCGAGGACGGCGATGTCGCGCCGCCAGTCGTACAGGACGACCGTCGCGTCGTACGCGCGGCCCTCGCCGCCTATCTGGACGACGGGCTCGTCGACGCCGCCGACGACGTGGGCGTTGGTCATCACCCGGCGCTCGGCGAAGACGAAGCCGGTGCCCTCCAGGACCTTGCCGCAGCCGGTGGCGGTGCCCGTGACCTTGACGATGGAGCGCTGGGCGCGGGCGGCGACGGCGCTGTTCGCGAGCGCGGGGTCGGGCGGCCGGACCTCCTTGATCGGCTCGTTCGAGAACGGGCTGAAGACCTGCGGGAAGCCGTTCTGCGCGAGGACCGAGGTGAAGTCCCTGAACCAGGTGTCGGCCTGTGCGGGCAGCGCCTCCGACACCCCCAGCAGCACCTTGGAGCCGCGGACCTCCCGGCCCACCGTGGGCAGCGTGGTCTGGGCGAGGGAGGAGCCGATCAGCCAGGCCACCAGCAGCATCGCGACGACGTTGACGAGGGCGCCGCCGGTGGCGTCCAGGGCGCGGGCCGGGGACCAGGTGATGTACCGGCGCAGTTTGTTGCCGAGGTGGGTGGTCAGGGCCTGGCCCACGGACGCGCAGACGATCACGACGACGACCGCGACGACGGCGGCGGCGGTGCTCACCTCCGCGTCCTCGGTGAGGGCGTCCCAGAGGACGGGCAGCACGTAGACCGCGGCGAGGCCGCCGCCCAGGAAGCCGGTCACCGACAGGATGCCGACGACGAATCCCTGGCGATAGCCGACGACCGCGAACCAGACGGCGGCGACCAGCAACAGGATGTCCAGCACGTTCACCGCTTCAGGCCTCGCCTCGTCGTCTTCCGCTCACATCGGTCCGGCCGGGGGCCTGTCCGCCGCGCGGCGGCAGCGGGACACGGCGTCCCCGGGACACACAGCACGGGGGCCACCCTGTCACGACCGCCAGTCGAGCGGGACCTGCCTGTCCCGGTCCCAGGGCCGCTCCCAGCCCGCGAAGTGCAGCAGCCGGTCGATGATCCCGGCCGTGAACCCCCACACCAGGGCCGATTCGACCAGGAAGGCCGGGCCGCGGTGGCCGGAGGGGTGGACCGCGGTGGCGCGGTGCGCGGGGTCCGTGAGATCCGCCACGGGGACCGTGAAGACCCGTGCCGTCTCGCGGGGATCGACGACACCGACCGGGCTGGGCTCGCGCCACCAGGCCAGCACCGGGGTGACGACGAAGCCGCTGACCGGGATGTAGAGCCGTGGCAGCACGCCGAAGAGCTGCACCCCGGACGGGTCGAGCCCGGTCTCCTCCTCGGCCTCCCGCAGGGCGGCCCGCAGCGGGCCGTCCCCCTCCGGGTCGCCGTCCTCGGGGTCGAGGGCGCCGCCGGGGAAGGACGGCTGCCCGGCGTGCGAGCGCAGCGAGCTCGCCCGCTCCATCAGCAGCAGCTGAGGGCCGCGCTCGCCCTCGCCGAACAGGATCAGCACGGCGGACTGCCGCCCGGCGCCGTCCTCGGGCGGCAGGAAGCGGCTGAGCTGCCGGGGCTGGACCGTCTCCACGGCCCGCACCACCGGGTCCAGCCAGCCCGGCAGGCCCTCCGTGCTGAGCGTCACATCCGGTGTCCGGCTCGCGCGTGTCATCGCCACCCCCGTCGTCCTGCCCTGCTCAACGCCCGGTACCGAGGAGATCGTTCCGTCACCCGGCCCCCAGCGGCGGCGCCGGCCTGCCGCCCGCGTCCAGATAGGACTGCGGGGGCCTCAGGCGCTGGCCGGGGAAGCCGCCCTTCTCGTACTTGAGCAGCTTCTTCGCCTTCTCCGGGTCCGTCTCGCCCTCGCCGTACGCCGGGCAGAGCGGGGCGATGGGGCAGGCGCCGCAGGCGGGCTTGCGAGCGTGGCAGATGCGGCGGCCGTGCCAGATCACGTGGTGCGACAGGTCCGTCCAGTCGCTCTTGGGGAAGAGCGCGCCGACGGCCGCCTCGATCTTGTCCGGGTCGGTCTCGTCGGTCCACTTCCAGCGGCGCACCAGCCGCTGGAAGTGCGTGTCCACGGTGATGCCGGGCCTGCCGAAGGCGTTGCCGAGGACGACGAAGGCGGTCTTGCGGCCGACGCCGGGCAGCTTGACCAGGTCCTCCAGCCGCCCGGGGACCTCGCCGCCGAACTCCTCCGCCAGCACCTTCGACAGCCCGATGACCGACCGGGTCTTCGCCCGGAAGAACCCGCAGGGCCGCAGGATCTCCTCGACCTGCTCCGGGTCGGCGGCGGCCAGGTCCTCGGGGGTGGGGTACTCGGCGAACAGGGCCGGGGTGGTCTGGTTGACCCGCAGGTCGGTGGTCTGGGCGGACAGGACCGTGGCGACCAGCAGCTGGAAGGGGTTGTCGAAGTCCAGCTCGGGGTGGGCGTAGGGGTAGACCTCGGCGAGCTCGCGGTTGATCCGGCGGGCGCGGCGCACCAGCGCGGTGCGCGACTCGTTCCGCGGCGGCTTCGCGGCGGCCGTTCTCACCGGGGCGGCGCCTTCGCCGTCGGCGGCGGTCTTCTTCCCGGCCGCCCGCTGTGCGGGTTTCGCCGCATTCCTGCCACCATCCGGGCTCTGTTCGCCCATGGCGGAATCACGAGGTGCAACCACCCGTTCAGCCCCCTCGGCCTGCGCTCTCACCGGCGATTTGGACACCCGGCCAGCCTACGGCCCGGCGCGGACATCCGTCCCGGACCCTGGAGATCGGCGCCCGATCGGCGTCCAATCGGACCCCTGCCGCGTACCCCGGGACACGTGTGCGGCATCCTTGTGACAGATCACACTGTTTGGACCGTCCGGCAAAATGGGCACCACGGTCCCCTGGTACCCGGGGGAGCAAGATCCCCTGAGCAGGTCGACAAGGAGAGAACTCGTGGACGACGTTCTGCGGCGCAATCCGCTCTTCGCGGCGCTCGACGACGAGCAGGCCGCGGAGCTCCGCGCCTCCATGAGTGAGGTGACCCTCGCCCGCGGTGACTCGCTGTTCCACGAGGGCGACCCCGGAGATCGCCTGTACGTGGTCACGGAAGGCAAGGTCAAGCTCCACCGCACGTCCCCCGACGGCCGCGAGAACATGCTGGCCGTCGTCGGCCCCGGCGAGCTGATCGGCGAACTGTCGCTGTTCGACCCGGGCCCGCGCACGGCGACCGCCACCGCGCTGACCGAGGTCAAGCTGCTGGGCCTGGGCCACGGCGACCTCCAGCCCTGGCTGAACGCCCGCCCCGAGGTGGCCGCGGCCCTCCTGCGCGCCGTCGCCCGCCGCCTGCGCAAGACCAACGACGCCATGTCCGACCTGGTCTTCTCCGACGTCCCCGGCCGGGTCGCCCGCGCCCTGCTGGACCTCTCCCGCCGCTTCGGCGTGCAGTCCGAGGAGGGCATCCACGTCGTGCACGACCTGACGCAGGAGGAGCTGGCCCAGCTGGTCGGCGCCTCCCGCGAGACGGTCAACAAGGCCCTGGCGGACTTCGCCCAGCGCGGCTGGCTGCGCCTGGAGGCCCGCGCGGTGATCCTGCTGGACGTGGAGCGCCTCGCCAAGCGCTCGCGCTGACGCACCGCGCCACCCGTACGGCCGTATGTCCGGCCCGTATGTCCGTACGCCCGCACGGCCGTATGTCCGTACGTCCGCGCGGTCACCCGTGCCGTCGAGGTCCCGTCCCCCCCTTCCGGGAGGCGGGACCTCGCGCGTTTCCCCCGTCCGGGCTAGATGAGCCCGTGCTCCTCCAGGTACTCCAGCTGCGCCCGCACCGACAGCTCCGCCGCCGGCCACAGGGAGCGGTCCACGTCCGCGTACACGTGGGCGACGACCTCGGCCGGGGTCAGGTAGCCGTCCTCGACGGCCGTCTCCACCTGGGCGAGGCGGTGCGCGCGGTGGGCGAGGTAGTACTCGACGGCCCCCTGGGCGTCCTCCAGGACGGGTCCGTGGCCGGGCAGCACCGTGTGCACCCCGTCGTCGACCGTGAGGGACCTCAGGCGCCGCAGGGAGTCCAGGTAGTCGCCCAGGCGCCCGTCGGGGTGCGCCACGACCGTCGTACCGCGCCCCAGGACCGTGTCGCCGGTCAGGACGGCCCGGTCGGCCGGCAGGTGGAAGGAGAGGGAGTCCGCGGTGTGGCCGGGGGTCGGTACGACCCTCAGCTCCAGGCCGCCGACGGTGATCACGTCCCCGGCGGCCAGGCCCTCGTCGCCCAGCCGCAGCGCCGGGTCGAGGGCACGTACGCGCGTGCCGGTCAGCTCGGCGAAGCGGGCGGCGCCCTCGGCGTGGTCCGGGTGGCCGTGGGTCAGCAGGGTCAGGGCGACGCGCTTGCCCGCCTGCTCGGCCGTGGCGACGACGTGGCGCAGGTGGCCCTCGTCGAGCGGGCCGGGGTCGACGACGACGGCCAGGCCGGAGTCCGGCTCGGAGAGGATCCAGGTGTTCGTGCCGTCCAGGGTCATCGCCGAGGGGTTGGGCGCGAGGACGTTCACGGCCCGTGCGGTGGCGGGTCCCGAGAGGGCCCCGCCGCGGGGCCGGCCGGGCAGGGCGGTCGTGTCCGTCATGCGGGGGCTCCCCCGGTCTCGGTGGTCGTCGGGTTCTGCTCGGTGGTGTGCCCGGCGGCCGGGGCGGGCCGGACGCGCCGGGTGAACTCGTCGTGGCCCGGCCAGGAGAGCACGATCTCGCCGTCGGCCAGGCGGGCCCGGGCCAGGACGGGCGTCAGGTCACGGCCGGGCGCCGCGGCGAGCGCCTCGGCCGCCGAACCGTACGCCGACAGCTCGCGCAGGGTCGCGATGGTCGGCGGCATCATCAGCAGCTCGCCCTTGTCGTACCCGGCCGCCGCGCCGGCCGGAGTGATCCACACCGTCCGGTCCGCCTCCGTGGAGGCGTTGCGGGTGCGCTGCCCGCGCGGGAGCGCCGCCACGAAGAACCACGTGTCGTAGCGGCGGGCCTCGAACTCGGGGGTGATCCAGCGCGCCCAGGCGCCGAGCAGGTCCGAGCGCAGGACCAGGCCGCGCCGCTGGAGGAACTCCGCGAAGGACAGGTCGCGGGCGACCAGGGCCGCCCGGTCGGCCTCCCAGTCCGGGCCCGTGGTGTCGCCGACGACGGAGCCGGCGGTGGGACCGGCCAGGAGGACGCCCGCCTCCTCGTACGTCTCCCGTACGGCGGCGCAGACGATGGCCTGGGCCGCGGCCGCGTCGACGCCGAGCCGGTCCGCCCACCACGCGCGCGTGGGGCCCGCCCAGCCGATGTCCCGGTCGTCGTCACGCGGATCGACGCCGCCGCCCGGATAGGCGTACGCGCCCCCGGCGAAGGCCATGGAGGCGCGGCGGCGCAGCATGTGCACGACGGGGCCGGCGCCGGTGTCCCTGAGCAGCATGACGGTGGCCGCGCGTCTGGGGGTGACCGGGGTGAGGCTGCCCGCCGCGAGCGCGCGGATGCGGTCGGGCCACTCCGGCGGGTACCACTGACCATTCGCCTGTCCATGCGCCATGGCCGGAGGCTATCCGGTGACGGGCGGATGTTCGAGGGGCCCGTGGGTTCACACGGGCAGGGCGGCCAGCCAGTCGGTCAGGATCCGGTTGGTCTCCTCGGGGCGCTCCTGCTGGACCCAGTGGCCGCAGCCGTCGAGGAGGTGCGCGGCGGACAGGCCGGGCAGCGTGTCGGGGTACGCCTCGATCGCGCCGGACAGCCAGGTGGTGGAGGCGTCCAGGGCGCCGCCGACGAAGAGGGACGGCTGGGTGAGGGCGGCGCCGTGGTGGGCGGCCAGGTCGGCCCAGTCGCGGTCCATGTTCCGGTAGCGGTTGAGGGCGCCGGTCAGTCCGGTGCGTTCGAACTCCCCGGCGTAGACGTCGAGGTCCTCCTCGGTGAGCCAGGAGGGCAGCCGCCCGGCGGGGAACCGGTCGCGCATCCTGCCGCCGGCGGTGACGAAGTGCGGGTCGGGGGCGCCGGACGGGGGCATGGTGTCGGCCGACAGGGCGGCGTAGAGGCCGGCGAGCCAGCCGCGGACGTCGGGCTCGATCTCCGCCTCGGCGCGGCCGGGCTCCTGGAAGTACGAGACGTAGAACTCCTGCCCGGCGGACGGGCCGCCCATCGCCGCGAACGCCTCGCTGGGCTTCGGTCCGCCGGGCGGGGTGTACGGCACGCTGAGCAGGCCCACGGCGCGGAACACGTCGGGCCGCAGCAGCGCGGAGGTGGCGGCGATCGGCGCGCCCCAGTCGTGTCCGACGATCACCGCGGACCGCTCGCCCAGGGCCTCCACCACGGCGACGTTGTCCGCCACCAGCTCCGTCATCCGGTACGCGTCGACCGCCTCGGGCCGGGAGGAGCGCCCGTAGCCGCGGACGTCGAGCGCGGCGGCGCGGAATCCGGCGGCGGCCAGGGCGGGGAGCTGGTGGCGCCAGGAGTACCAGGACTCGGGGAAGCCGTGGACGAGCAGGACCAGGGGGCCGCTCCCCTGCTCGACGAGGTGGATCCGGCCGGCCGGCGCGGGCACCAGGCGGTGGACGGGGCCGGTCGTGGACGGGTGCGGCATGGAGTCCTCCCGGACGTGTGCGGGCGACCGGCATCCGGACGGCTGCCGGGTCCGTACGGGGCCCGGCGCTCCGGACGGCTCCCGGGCGGCCTGCTCCCGGGCGGACGCGGGCGGCCTTGCTCCCGGGCGGACGCGGGCGGCCCGCACCCGGGCGAGCGCGGCCGGACGGCACGCGAGCGGCCGGCGCGCGGACGGCCGCACGGTCCCGTGCGGGGCCCCGCCGACGATCCTGCGACGGCCGTCACACCGGCACCAGGGTTTTTGCCGAACCGGCAAACAGCCGCGGCCCGCCCGGCCCCGGACGCCCCTTCTGTTCGGGGCTCTTACGCCTGCGCCACCAGCTCCACCTGGATCTCGACCTCCACCGGCGCGTCCAGCGGCAGCACCGCCACGCCGACCGCGCTGCGGGCGTGGACGCCCTTGTCGCCGAGGACCTCGCCGAGGAGTTCGCTGGCGCCGTTGACGACGCCCGGCTGGCCGGTGAAGTCGGACGCGGACGCCACGAAGCCGACGACCTTCACCACGCGCGCGATGCGGTCGAGGTCACCGGCGACGGACTTCACGGCGGCCAGGGCGTTCAGCGCGCAGGTGCGCGCCAGCTCCTTGGCCTCCTCCGGGGTCACCTCCCCGCCCACCTTGCCGGTCACCGGCAGCTTGCCGTCCACCATCGGCAGCTGGCCGGAGGTGTAGACGTACGGCCCGGACTGCACGGCCGGCTGGTAGGCGGCGAGCGGCGGCACGACCTGCGGCAGCGAAAGGCCGAGTTCGGCCAGTTTCGCCTCGACCGCGCTCACGCCTGCTTCTCCCGCTTCAGGTAGGCGACGAGCTGCTCGGGGTTGTTCGGCCCGGGCACGACCTGGACGAGCTCCCAGCCGTCCTCGCCCCAGGTGTCCAGAATCTGCTTCGTCGCGTGGACGAGCAGCGGCACGGTTGCGTATTCCCACTTGGTCATGCGGCCGACTCTAGCCGCTGGTGCGGGCGGGTCCGGCGGCCGACTCCAGCCGCCGGTGCGGGCGGGTCCGGCGGCCGGCCGCGGCCCCGTTGTCCACAGCCTGCCGCCCGGACCGCGCCCGGACTGGTTACGCTCGAAGACGTGAGCAGGCTCCAGGTCGTCAGCGGCAAAGGCGGAACCGGCAAGACCACGGTGGCCGCGGCCCTCGCGCTGGCCCTCGCCACCGAGGGGAAGCGCACGCTTCTCGTCGAGGTCGAGGGCCGCCAGGGCATCGCGCAGCTCTTCGAGACCGAAGCGCTGCCCTACGAGGAGCGGAAGATCGCCGTCGCTCCGGGGGGCGGGGAGGTGTACGCCCTCGCCATCGACCCCGAACTGGCCCTTCTGGACTACCTCCAGATGTTCTACAAGCTGGGCAGCGCGGGCCGGGCCCTGAAGAAGCTCGGCGCGATCGACTTCGCCACCACCATCGCGCCCGGTCTGCGGGACGTCCTGCTGACCGGCAAGGCGTGCGAGGCGGTGCGGCGCAAGGACAGGAGCGGGCGGTTCGCGTACGACTACGTCGTGATGGACGCCCCGCCGACCGGGCGCATCACCCGCTTCCTCAACGTCAACGACGAGGTCGCCGGGCTCGCGAAGATCGGCCCGATACACAATCAGGCGCAGGCCGTGATGCGCGTGCTGAAGTCGCGCGAGACGGCGGTGCACTTGGTGACGCTGCTGGAGGAGATGCCGGTCCAGGAGACCGCGGACGGCATCGCCGAGCTGCGGGGCGCACGGCTGCCGGTGGGGCGGATCATCGTGAACATGGTCCGGCCCGAGGTGCTGGACGCGGCCGGCCTGGACCTCGTACGGACCACACCGCGTACGGCCCTGGCGAAGTCCCTGTCCTCCGCCGGGCTCGGCGGGGCGCGGCGCGGCGGGCACGCCGAGCGGCTGGTGGACCCGCTGCTGGCGCAGGCGGAGGAGTACGCCGAGCGGTACGCGCTGGAGCAGGAGCAGCGAGCCGTCCTCGGCGAGCTGGGCCTGCCGCTGCACGAACTGCCGCTGCTCGCCGAGGGAATGGACCTGGCGGGACTGTACGAACTGGCCACCGAGCTGCGGAAGCAGGGGATCGCATGAGTCCGGACCCGGCCGAGACCCGGGCGCCTTCCCACAAGCGGGATCAGGCCCGGAGCCAGGCCCAGGAGGGCGCCCGTCACCTCTCCCCCACGCGGGTGCTGGAGATCGATCCGCTGCTGGAGGACCCGAAGACCCGCATCGTGGTGTGCTGCGGTTCGGGCGGGGTCGGCAAGACCACCACCGCGGCGGCGCTCGGGCTGCGCGCGGCCGAGCGGGGCCGGAAGGTCGTCGTCCTCACCATCGACCCGGCCCGGCGGCTGGCCCAGTCCATGGGCATCGACTCCCTCGACAACACCCCGCGCCGGGTGAAGGGCATCGACGACTCCGCGGGCGGCGAGCTGCACGCGATGATGCTCGACATGAAGCGCACCTTCGACGAGATCGTCGAGGCGCACGCGGACCCGGAGCGGGCGGCCGCGATCCTGGGCAACCCCTTCTACCAGTCGCTCTCGGCGGGCTTCGCGGGCACGCAGGAGTACATGGCGATGGAGAAGCTGGGGCAGCTGCGGGCCCGCGACGAGTGGGACCTCATCGTCGTCGACACGCCGCCGTCCCGGTCGGCGCTGGACTTCCTGGACGCGCCCAAGCGCCTCGGCTCCTTCCTGGACGGGCGGCTGATCCGGCTGCTGACGGCTCCGGCGAAGCTGGGCGGGCGCGCCGGGATGAAGTTCCTGAACGTCGGCATGTCGATGATGACCGGCACGCTCGGCAAGCTGCTGGGCGGTCAGCTCCTGAAGGACGTGCAGACGTTCGTGGCCGCGATGGACACGACCTTCGGCGGGTTCCGTACGCGCGCGGACGCGACGTACCGGCTGCTCCAAGCCCCCGGCACGGCGTTCCTGGTGGTCGCGGCCCCGGAGCGGGACGCGCTGCGCGAGGCCGCGTACTTCGTGGAGCGGCTGGCGGCCGAGGACATGCCGCTCGCCGGGCTGGTGCTCAACCGGGTCCACGGCAGCGGTGCCGCCCGGCTCTCCGCCGAGCGGGCGCTCGCCGCCGCGGAAAATCTTGAAGAGTCCCGCATTGTGGATCAGGACGACGGGAAAGCTGGTCTTCGTAACTCTCCCGACACGTACGGTAGTTCAGACGCTCCTCGGCAGGGCTCCGCCACCCCGGACGCTCCCGCCGCCAAGGCACCGGATCCCGGTGATGGCTCCCCCACCACCACGCAGGCCACCGGGCCTACCGGGGCCACGGCCCCGGAGGCGGACCTGGCGGCAGGCACGCACACGGACACGGACGACGCGGACACGGACGCGGACGACGCGGAACGCTCGGTCGACCAGCTGGCCGCCGGTCTGCTGAGGCTGCACGCGGACCGTATGCACCTGCTCTCCCGCGAGCAGCGCACACGTGACCGCTTCACCGCGCTCCACCCGGAGGTGGCCGTGACCGAGGTGGCCGCGCTCCCCGGCGACGTGCACGACCTCGCGGGGCTGCGGGACATCGGGGACCGCCTCGCGACGGGCCGGCCGGAGCTGCCCGAGCCGCAGGGGTGAGGCGGAGGCGGCCGGCCTCAGCTCACGGCCGCGTAGGTCGTCGCCTCGCACACGTCGTCGTCGAGGGACACGACACCGGTCCCCCGCTCGTACTCCATCCGCGCCGTCTCCAGCAGCCTGCGCCAGGAGGTCACGGTGGGCCGCCGGCGCAGCAGTGCGCGGCGCTCCCGCTCCGTCATGCCTCCCCAGACGCCGAACTCGACGCGGTTGTCCAGCGCGTCGGCCAGGCACTCGGTCCGCACCGGGCATCCGGTGCACACCGCCTTGGCCCTGTTCTGCGCTGCTCCCTGAACGAACAGTTCATCCGGATCGGTAGTGCGGCAGGCAGCCTGCGCACTCCAGTCGGTTACCCAGCCCATACCGGCGCCGTCCTCTCCCGAATCGAGGCTCCCCCACGGCGGCAGCGGCATATTCACCGCCGCCAGTTGAGGACGTTACGGAAGGCGGGCACAGCGCAACACCCCCAGCGGGCCCAATCTTGAATGGTCCGAACGGACTATGGGTAAGCGGCAGATCACCCGGGGGAGTGACCTGGCGACATGCGCGACGAACCCGGCATACGGGCCATTTTCCCTGCGCCACAACGGACACCGGATAACACATGAGGCGGATTCGGACACGGGCTCACCACGCCGTGGCACACGCGCCGCCACACCCCGACGCGCTCCGGCGCACACCGGCCGGAGCCCCGACGGAAGAAAACAGAGCAGCACCGGAACGATTCGGCAGCGCCGGACGTGTTGATACACGACCTGACTGCTGTGACAGTTGAGAGCAGCTTAGGCCAAGGGATATACGCGTGTCCGGCGAATGAGAACGTAGGCTTCCTTCATGCCAAAGAAGCGCTCGGGCGGTGGTCTGTCGCCGACACAGCAGGCCGCCAAGTTCCTCGGTGTCAGCGTGCTCTCGGGAGCGGTGCTGGCCGGCATCGCGCTGCCCGCGGTGGGCGCGCTGGGCCTCGCCGCCAAGGGATCGGTCGAGAGCTTCGACGAGCTCCCGGCCAATCTGAAGACCCCGCCGCTGAGCCAGCGCACCACGATCCTCGACGCCGACGGCGGCCTGATCGCCACGGTCTACTCGCGCAACCGCACGGTGGTCGGGCTGAAGGACATCTCGCCGTACATGCAGAAGGCGATCGTCGCGATCGAGGACTCGCGCTTCTACCAGCACGGCGCGGTCGACCTGAAGGGCGTGCTGCGCGCCCTGAACAAGAACGCGCAGAGCGGCGGGGTCGCCGAGGGCGCCTCCACGCTCACCCAGCAGTACGTGAAGAACGTCTTCGTCGAGGAGGCCGGCGACGACCCGACGAAGGTCGCCCAGGCCACCCAGCAGACCCTCGGCCGCAAGATCCGCGAGCTGAAGTACGCGATCCAGGTCGAGGAGGAGCTCGGCAAGAAGGCGATCCTCGAGAACTACCTGAACATCACCTTCTTCGGCCAGCAGGCGTACGGCATCGAGGCCGCCGCCCAGCGGTACTTCTCCAAGCCCGCCAAGGACCTCAACCTCCAGGAGTCCGCCCTCCTCGCGGGCATCGTCCAGTCGCCCACCCGCTACAACCCGGTGAACGACGAGGCGGAGGCCACCAAGCGGCGCAACGTCGTGCTGCAGCGCATGGCCGAGGTCGGCGACATCTCCCAGGCGGAGGCCGACCGGGCCAAGAAGACCCCGCTCGGCCTGAAGGTCAGCCAGCCCAGGAACGGCTGCATCACGGCGGTGAACGACGCCGGCTTCTTCTGCAAGTACGTGGAGAAGGTGTTCCTCACCGACCCGGCCTTCGGCCGGACCCGCGAGGAGCGCGCCAAGCTCTGGAACCAGGGCGGCCTGACCATCCGTACGACGCTGGACCCGCAGGCGCAGGAGGCCGTGCAGGCCTCGCTCAAGGACCACGTCGACCGGTCGGACGAGGTCGCCGCGGCGGCCACGCTGGTCGAGCCCGGCACCGGCAAGATCGTCGCGATGGGCCAGTCGAAGCCGCTCGGCTCCGACGTCAAGAAGCACGAGACCGAGTACAACTACTCGGTCGACGCGGCCATGGGCGGCTCCAACTTCGGCTTCCCGACCGGTTCGACGTTCAAGCCGTTCGTGGCGGCGGCGGCGCTGGAGGAGGGCCGGCCGCCGACGCAGGAGTACTCCTCACCGTACGAGATGGAGTACCCGAGCCCGGTCCGGACGTGCAGCGACAAGCCCTGGGTCAACGCGCGGGGCGAGACGGTCGAGAACGAGAACGAGTCGGAGGTCGGCCCCTACCGGATGAAGGAGGCGATGGCCAAGTCGGTCAACACCTACTTCGTCCAGCTGCTCTCCGACATCGGCCTGTGCCCGGTGGTGAACCTCACCGACAAGCTGCACGTCCGGCAGGGCAACGGCGACAAGGTCCCGCAGACCCCGTCCTCGCTCTCCCTCGGCTCGATCGGCCTGTCCCCGCTGACGATGGCGAGCGCGTACGCCGCCTTCGCCTCCCGCGGCATGTACTGCACGCCGGTCGCCGTCGAGTCGGTCACCCAGAAGATCGGCAACGACAAGCGCTCGCTCCAGGTGCCCAAGTCGACCTGCTCGCGGGCCATGTCGGAGAAGACCGCGGACAGCATCAACACCCTCCTGCGCGGCGTGGTCGACTCCGGCACGGGCAAGCAGGCCGGCCTCAGCGACCGCGAGAGCGCCGGCAAGACGGGTACGACGGACGAGCGCAAGAACGCCTGGTTCGTCGGCTACACGCCGAACATGTCGGGCGCCGTGTGGGTCGGCAGCGCCACCCAGCAGGTGGAGATGAAGAACATCACCATCGGCGGTGTCTACCGTCCCCTGGTCTACGGCGGTGAGGTCCCCGGCCCGATCTGGAAGGACGCCATGTCCGGCGCCCTCGCGGGCAAGGAGGCCCCGTCCTTCCACCTCGTCGACATCCCGGACGACACCCGGGACCGGGAGCGGGAGGACGGTGACGGCGGTGACGCCGGTGACGGCGCCGACAACGACGACGGAAACAACGGCGACCACGGCGGCGGTGACGGCGACGGCTTCCTCGGTGGCCTGATCGACGGCGGCACGAACGGCGGCGCCTTCCCGAATCCCTCCTTCTCCCTCCCGGAGAACTTCGTCCAAGGCCAGGGGAACGGCGGCGGGAACGGGAACGGGGGGCGGCGCGGCTGACGACCGCACCGGTCGCCGGCCACGAGAGTGACACGGCCCCGGTGCCCGCGTACGACGGACGCGTACGCGGGCACCGGGGCCGTTCTGCCTTCGGGGACGGTCAGCCGGCGAGCATCTTCTTGACCGCGGCGGCGACGCGACCGCCCTCCGCCTGCCCCGCGACCTTCGGGTTCACGATCTTCATCACGGCGCCCATGGCCCGCGGCCCCTCGGCACCGGCCGCCTTCGCCTCCTCGACGGCCTGGGCGACGATCGCGTCCAGCTCCTCGTCGGACAGCTGCTTGGGCAGGTAGGCGGCGAGGACCTCCCCCTCCGCCTTCTCCCGCTCGGCCTGCTCGGTGCGACCGCCCTGCGCGAAGGCCTCGGCCGCCTCGCGGCGCTTCTTCGCCTCCCGGGTGATCACCTTCTGCACCTCGTCGTCGGAGAGCTCGCGCTTCTCCTTGCCCGCGACCTCCTCCTTGGTGATCGCGGCGAGTGTCAGCCGGAGCGTCGAGGAGCGGAGCTCGTCGCGCTCCTTGATCGCGGCGTTGAGGTCATCCTGCAGCTTCGACTTGAGCGTGGTCATGGGGTTGATTGTCGCAGGTGGGGAAGGAAAGGCGCCGTCGATTTACCCGCCGGCCCGCCTTCGGTCCGCCCTCGGTCCGCCCATCGGCGCGGGGAAGACGGCGACGGGCGGCGGCCGGGTCCGTGCCCATGGGCGCCCGGATCGTCGGTACCGGCGGCCGGGACGTGCCGTACCGCCGTGGTCTGACACGATGGACACATGCGCGCGCGATACGGAGTACCCCTGGGAATCACGGCGGTTGGCGCCGCCGGTCTGGTCTACGCGGCGGGCTTCGAGGCCCGTTCCTTCCGTCTGCGACGGGTGACGGTTCCCGTCCTGCCGTCCGGGATGCGCCCCCTGCGCGTGCTGCAGGTCTCCGACATCCACATGGTCGGCGGGCAGCGCAAGAAGCAGCGCTGGCTGCGCTCGCTGGCGGGCCTGCGCCCCGACTTCGTGATCAACACGGGCGACAACCTGTCCGACCCGGAGGGCGTCCCGGAGGTCCTGGACGCCCTCGGCCCCCTGATGGAGTTCCCCGGGGCGTACGTCTTCGGCTCCAACGACTACTACGGCCCCAAGCTGCGCAATCCCGCCCGCTACCTGATCGAGAAGGTCCAGGGCCGCCACGGCCTGAACGGCAACCCGCCCGCCGTGGGAGCGGTCCACAACCCGTGGGAAGACCTCCGCGACGGCTTCGACGCGGCAGGCTGGCTGAACCTGACGAACACGCGCGGCACCCTGAAGATCGAGGGCGTCTCGGTGGAGCTGACGGGCCTGGACGACCCGCACATCAAGCGGGACCGGTACGCGCGGGTCGCGGGCGGCCCGTCCGGGTCCGCGGACTTCTCGATGGGCGTCGTCCACGCCCCCTACCTGCGCGTCCTGGACTCCTTCACCACGGACGGCTACCCCCTGATCCTCGCCGGTCACACCCACGGCGGCCAGCTGTGCATCCCCTTCTACGGCGCCCTGGTCACCAACTGCGACCTGGACACCGACCGCGTGAAGGGCCTGTCCACGCACACGGCGGACGGCCGTACGGCCTACCTCCACGTCTCCGCGGGCTGCGGCACCAACCGCTACACCCCGGTCCGCTTCGCCTGCCCGCCGGAGGCGACGCTGCTGACGCTGGTGGGCCGGGAACGGTAGGCCGGGAACGGTAGGACGCGGCCCGGCACGACCACCGCCGCGGGCGATGACTGTGTGTGGGGGGGCGGCCCGGGACGCCGGGTCATCCCCCGCACGGCCCACCCGCATGGTCCCGTTCGCCCCACATTCCTACCGTGAGGGCATGACCGCCCCGATACCCAGGGACATACCGGATCTGCCCGCGGTCCCGGGCATGCCCAAGCCGCTGTCCTCCCCCGTGCCCGCCGCGGCCGTCCTCACCCCCGTACGGCGCCCGTTCGCCGCCGCCTTCCGCCTGCTGACCGCCCTCCTGGCCGTCACCGGCGTCACGATCGCGCTCCTCCTCGGCGGCCCGCTCCGGGCCCTGAGCCACTTCACGGTCCAGAGCGCCATCCTGCTGGCCCTGGTCCTCACCCTCTCGGCCTGCCGCGCCTGGACCGCCCGCCACCCCCTGCCGGCCGCCCTGACCGGCGCGGCACTGCTGTACGTCCTCACCGCCGCCCTGGTCCACCACCTGCTCCTGGCCGACGCGGCGGGCCCCTCCTCCCTGACGGGCGGAGCCGTCACGGGCCTGCGTTCCACGGCGGACCACCTCCTGCACACGGCCGTCCCGATCGCCGCCGCCCTGGACTGGCTCCTCCTGACCGCCCCCGGCCGCCTGCGCCTGCGCCACGCCGCCCCATGGCTGCTCTTCCCCCTGGCCTACCTGGCGTTTTCCCTGCTCCGGAGCGAGATCCTCGTCACAGGCACCACGGCCCGCCACCTCTACCCCTTCCTCGACATCGCCCGGCACGGCTACAAGGGGGTCCTGGGCAACGCCCTCCTCCTGGGCCTGTCCCTGTACGCCCTGGCCGTCCTCCTGGTGGGCCTCGACCACGCCCGCCCGGACCCGACCCGCCGCCGCCCGAAAACCGGATTTCGTCTCCAGCCACCAGTGGGCTAAAGTAAACGTCGTCGCCGCGAACAGCAGCGACACTCGGGGTGTAGCGCAGCTTGGCAGCGCGCTTCGTTCGGGACGAAGAGGTCGTGGGTTCAAATCCCGCCACCCCGACGCTGGTCAGAGGGCACGTACGGAAATCCGTACGTGCCCTCTGTCGTGTTCGGGGGCCAAACGAGGGTGATCAGGTCACCGCGTCGCCCTCTTCCTGGTCTGCCGGGCACTTCTCCCGGGCCCTCTCCCTCCCCCCTGATGCCCCGCTCCTGCTTCTGCCTCGCTTTCCCGGCCCCTCTCGCGCGGGGAGACTCGGAGGAGGCGCTCGGAGGAGGGCACATGACCGACGACAGACCTGCCTGGGCACGGCGCATCGCTGCCGAACGGTCGGCGCGCGGCTGGTCGCGGCGTGATGCGGTCCGGGCGCTGCGGGCGCACGCCCCCACGGCGCTCCCGGCGGAGGACAGCATGGTGCGCCGGTGGAAGGGCTGGGAGTCGGGCCGGCTGCCGGACGACTTCTACCAACCGATCATCGCGGCCACGTTCGGCACGGTGACGCGTGCCCTCTTCCCCGCGCCGTCGCGCCGGGACGGGGACAAGGAGATCGTGGCCGCGAGCGGCATGGAGACGCTGGAGGCCGTGAGCCGGCTGAACCGCTCCGACGTCGACGACGCCACGCTCGACGCGCTGCGCGTCACGGCCGACCGGCTCGCCTCCGAGTACCCGTTCATGCCCGGCGAACAGCTCCTCGTCGAGGGGCGCCAGTGGCTCCGCCGTGTGATCGGGCTCCGCACGAAGAGCCTCACGCTCGCCCAGCGCCGCGAAGTGCTGGCCCTGTCCGGTTGGCTCGCGCTGCTGGTCGGTTGTGTGGAGTACGACACGGGGGACCGTCACGCGGCCGAGTCGGCACGGCGTGCTGCTCTCTCCCTCGCGGCCGAGGCCGGGCACGCCGAGGTGGCCGGGTGGGCCCACGAGATGCGCGCGTGGTTCGCCCTCACGACCGGTGACTACCGCGGTGCCATCACGGCAGCACGGGCCGGGCTCGACGTGGCGCCGCATCACGGCGTCGCCGTTCAGCTCGCGGCGCAGGAGGCCAAGGCGTGGGCACGGCTCGGGGACCGACGACACGTCGAGGTGGCCCTCGACAAGGGCCGGCGGATGCTCGAAGCGATGCCGTATCCCGAGAACCCGGACCACCACTTCGTGGTGGACCCGGCCAAGTTCGACTTCTACGCGATGGACTGCCACCGCCTCGTCGGCGACGACAAGATCGCGCGCATGCTCGCCGAGGAGGTGCTGAGGGCGGGGACGGACCGCGACGGCACCGAACGTTCGCCGATGCGCAACGCGGAAGCGCGGGTCACGCTCGGAGTCACGGCAGCTCGCGAAGGCGACTTGGAGCAGGCACTCACCATGGGAGAACGGGCCCTCGCGGGGGAACGTCGGTCGGTGCCGTCGCTGATCATGACCAGCCGCGAACTCGCTGCCGAGATCCGGAGTCGCTACGCCGCGGAACCCGCGGCGCAGGACTACCTCGACCGGCTCCGCTCACTGGCGCGGGAGAAACCCGGTTTTCCGCCGCGATGAGGCTGCTCGGTCCAAAAGACCCAGCCCGGGGCCTTACCGCCCTGGACTGTTCCTTGCCCCGGAAACCCCGGAAACCCCGGAAACCCCGGAAACCCCGGAAACCCCGGAAACCCCGGAACAATGGAACGACATCCTCGCCTGGATCTGTCCGGGTCACCGTCACTCCGGAGTCGACGAGGTTCTCTCGGTGGAGTGGCAAGCCAGTGGCCCCTTCTCGGCCGGGAGGGGGCCACTGGTCTTTGCCGTGCGGCCGGTGACGCGGCGGGCGGCTGGCACGCCTGGTGTATTACCGTTCAGGAACGCGCAGGACCTTGCTGGGGGAGATCGGTGAGCGCTCGGATTCTGGTGGCCGAAGACGACGAGAAACAATCTCGACTGATCCGAATCTATCTGGAGCGGGAAGGGAACGTGGTGCAGGTCGTGGCCGATGGCCGCGCGGCACTGGAACGGGCCCGCTCGTCGAAACCCGATCTCCTCGTTCTCGATGTGATGCTGCCGCTGGTCGACGGACTTGATGTGTGCCGAATTCTGCGCACTGAATCGGACATTCCTATTCTTCTTCTCACCGCCCGCACCACCGAGGAGGACATGCTCCTCGGCCTCGACCTGGGTGCCGACGACTACCTCACCAAGCCCTACAGCCCCCGCGAGCTGACCGCCCGGGTACGGGCACTGCTGCGCCGGTCGAGGAAGGCCGCCGGCGCAGCGGAGCCCGCGGTGCTGCGGGTCGGCGCGGTGGAACTGGACACCGCGCGCTTCGAGGTCCGGGTGGCGGGGCAGCCCGTGGTCCTGACCGCCAAGGAGTTCGCCATCCTGGAGACACTGGCGCGGGAGCCGGGCCGGGTCTTCACCCGAGCGCAGATCATCGAGCGCGTCTTCGACTTCGACCACCACGTGCAGGAACGGACCGTCGACGCCCATGTGATGAACCTGCGCCGGAAACTGGAGACGGATCCCGGACGTCCCCGCCACCTGGAGACGGTGTACGGCCGGGGCTACCGTCTCAACGACGGTCCCGGCTCAGCATCCCCCTGACGCCCCGCCTCCCGGAGCCGTGGGCAGCACGATGGTGAACGTCGTGCCCGCCCCGACCGTGCTGCGCACCTCGATCGTCCCTCGGTGGTCGGTGATGATCTGGCGGGCGATGGACAGCCCCAGGCCACTGCCGCCGGTCGCCCGGCCCCGGGACGCGTCCGCCCGCCAGAAACGGTCGAAGAGATGCGGCAGGTCCTTCGCCGCTATCCCCTTGCCGGTGTCCCGCACCTCCACCACGGCCAGTTCCCCCCGGAGGATCAGCGCCAGGGTCACGCTGCCGCCCGCCGCGGTCGCCCGCAACGCGTTGCCCACCAGATTGCCGACGACCTGGCGCAGCCGGTCCGGATCCGCCGTCACGAACACGGGGCGCGACGCCTCCAGTTCGAGTGAGACGCCCGCCGCCTCGGCCTGGGCGCGGTGGGCCGTACGGCCGGTTTCCAGCAGCTCCCTCAAGTCGACCTCGGTGGGGTGGTAGGTGAGCGCGCCGGCTTCCGCCAGCGCGAGATCCTGGAGGTCGTCCACGATCCGCTGCTGCAGCATCGCCTCCTCGTGCAGGGAGGCGAGCAGTTCAGGGGTCGGTTCGACGACGCCGTCCCGCAGGGCCTCCAGGTAGCCGCGCAGATTGGCCAACGGGGTGCGCAGTTCGTGCGCGATGTCGCCGATGAGGCGGCGCTGGCGCTCCTCGCCGGCTTGGAGGGAATCGGCCATACGGTTGAAGGCGCCCCCGAGTTGCGCGATCTCGTCCCGGCCGGGGACGGGAACCCGGCGGCTCAGATCCCCCTCGCCGAGTCCCTTCGCGGCCAGCGTCATGGCCCGGACGGGGCGCAGTACGGCCCTGCTCAGGAGCAGGGCACCGAGGATGGCCGCGAGAGCGACCCCCACCGCGACGGCCACGGTGGGCGCGGCGGCCAGGGTGGGCGGTGACTCGTCCTGGACGCCCAGGCGGATCTCCAGGCGCGGCGGGGCGGCGGAGGCGGTCCGTTCGTTGAACACCCGTCGCAGGCAGTCGGCGAGCCGCGGCTCGGTCCCGCACGACCCGACCGCGTCAAGGTCCCGCGTGGTCGGTGGGTGTGCTCCCGGTTTCGGCTCCTCGCACTGCGCGGGCCGCCGGTCGGCGCTGATCCGGGGCACCCCGAAGTCGTCCGCGGCGGCCGTCACCTCCGCTCCGGCCCGGGTCAGGCAGGTCGCGTACGCCATCACCGCGCGGTAGTCGGCGATCGCCGTGGCGGTGAGTTTCATCGATGTCCGCGGTACCCGGCCCTCCGGGAACCGCAGGACGGGGCGCGGGTCGACCAGGACCGAGGGCTGACTGCCCGGCGCGCGGGGCTGACGGCCGGCGAGGGCGTCGGAGTCGGCGAGCAGGACGTCCGACTCCGTGACGACCCGGATGCGCTGACCGGTGTCCCGGGCGAGCTCGGCCACCGTGGGCGAGAGCCCTTCCCAGGTACCGTGCGCGAATCCGTACGCGCGCAGTTCGCCGGTGATCCGGGAGACCTCCTGGCGACCGGCCGCGACGGTCTCCTGCACCTGGCGGTTGGCCTGGCGCAGCGTCAGCCACGCGGTGGCGGCGGTGGCGGCCAGCGCCACCAGCATGAGCAGTCCGAGGACCCGGAGCCGGAAGCTCACCGCGCCTCCTTCAATTTTTTTCCGATTTCTGCAAGGGCACAATCGGCCAATACCACTCAAAAATAGATCATCACATTTCGCCTGGATGCTTTCTGGCCTCTTGTGAGCCAAAAGCGGTCACTCGTCGACGGAATGCTTTCTTCATCTTTTTTCGGAGGTGATCGCACTCAAGGCCACCCTCATCCCGGCTGATGCAGGGGCCGCCGCTTTCGCCCTGCCCTCGTCCGGCACGCGAGTGCGGCCACGCGAGTGCGGCACTGGCAAAAACAACACAAGGGGATTCAGTATGAAACGACTCGCAGCTCTCGTCCCAGTGCTCGCGGCCGCCGCCATGGCGGTTCCGCTGTCCCTGGCGACGCCGGCCGCCGCGCACGCCCCGTGCGGCACGACGGCCTCGGACAAGGACAGCAGCTCGTGGGGGAAGAGGGCCGACGGGGCCAACCAGCGCAGCGGCTCCAGCACCAGCTGTACCGTCAAGGGCATCGCCTACAGCACGCACGCGCTGGACTACCACTGCTACACCGTCGGCAACGACGGCTACACCTGGACGTACCTCGGAAACGACGCCACCGGGGTCACCGGCTGGGTGCGTGACGACCTGCTGAGCGACGGTGGCAGCTACGTCAGCTGCGGCTTCTGACAGCCCCTTCGCCGAACTGAGCACCTCGCAGTGACACACCGGCAGGGGCGGTCCCGATCGGGGCCGCCCCTGTCCCGTACGGGGACACCGCACGGGACAGGGACGGCGTTCAGGTGCCGGACAGTGCCTCCGTCGGGGACATCCTGCTCGCACGGACCGCCGGATACAGGCCGGCGATCATGCCGATGGCCAGGGTCGAGGCGATGCCCGCCAGGCTCGCCCACGCCGGGACCACCGTCGGCCAGCCGCGGCTGAGGGCGTATCCCGCCGTGATCAGTGTCCCGAGGACCGTTCCGGCCAGACCGCCGATGAGCGACAGCAGCAGTGACTCCGTCACGAACTGCGTACGGATCTGGCCCTCGGTCGCCCCGAGGGCGCGCCGCAGACCGATCTCCGGACGCCGTTCCAGTACCGAGACGACCATGGTGTTGCCGACGCCCACGCCGCCGACGAGCAGGGCGACTCCACCGAGGCCGAGCAGCAGCCCGGTCAGGGCCGACTCGGTGGCCTCGCGGGCCGCGAGCGCGTCGGAGGGCCGTGAGATCCGCACCTCACCCGGCTTCTCGGGGTACGCCGTGGCCGGGAGCACCGCCCGTACCGCCGTGACCCGGCTGTCCTCCGCGCGGACGTACACCGTCGACGGGTGGCCGTCGAAGTCCAGGTAGGTCCGGGCCGCCGGCCACCCGACCAGGGCGGCGCTGTCGAGTTCCGGTGCCAGCGGTACCGGATCGAGGACACCGATCAGCGAGAACCAGCGGCCGCCGAGCCAGACCCGGGTGCCCGGGGTGTACACGTCGAGCCGCTGGGCGGCGGTGGCTCCGAGCACCACCGCCGGGTACGCGTCGGTCGCGGAGTCCAGCCAGCGTCCCTTGCGCACCTGCCCGCCGACGGCCGGCAGGAGGTCGGTGCCGGCCGCGAGGACGGTCAGGGAGCCGGTCCGGCCGATGGCGATGTGGTCGTTGCGGTAGACGTGTGCGTCGGTCGCGCCGGTGGCGGCCACCTGTCGCACCGGCGGGATGCGGCGGATCATCGAGACGGCCTCGTGGGGCAGTTCGGACTTCTCACCCGTCAGGGACTCGCCCGGGGCCACCCGCAGCAGGTTCGTGCCGAGGGCGTCGAGCCGCCGGTCCACCTCCGCCTGCCCGGAACCGGAGATGCCGACCACCGCGATCATCGCGGCGACGCCGATGGCGATGCCGAGCGCGGAGAGGAAGACCCTCAGCGGACGGGTCCGCAGGCCCGTTCCGCCGAGCCGTACGACGTCCGCGGGCCCGAGCCGGGCGGCCCGCAGCCGCCGGCCGCCGGATGCGTCCGCCCGTCGGCGGACCCGGCCGCGGTCCGGTGCCGCCGGCGCGAGCCGGTCGTGCGTTTCCGGTTCCCGGCGGGGGACGTCCGGGGTGCCGCCCGTCACCGGGGTGCCCCGGTCGCCGCGCCGGCCGCCGTGTCGGCGACCAGGCGTCCGTCGCGCATCTCGATGCGCCGCGGGAGGTGCGCGGCTGTCTCGCGGTCGTGCGTGATGACCACGACGGTGGTGCCGGCCGCGTGCAGCTCGCGCAGCAGGGCGAGCACGGTCGCTCCCGACACGGAGTCGAGGTTGCCGGTCGGCTCGTCCGCGAGCAGTACCGAGGGCCCGCCGACCACCGCGCGGGCCACCGCGACCCGTTGCCGCTCGCCGCCGGAGAGCTGGTGGGGCAGGTGCCGGACGCGGTGGCTGAGCCCGACCCGGGCCAGCGCGGCCTCGGCCATGGCCCGGCGGCGCCGCAGCGGGACGCCCGCGTAGAGCAGTCCGTCCGCCACCGAGTCCAGGACCGGAACCCCGACCGCGAGATGGAACTGCTGGAAGACGAAACCGATCCGGGTGGCCCGCAGCGCGGAGACCTCGCGGTCGGACAGTTCCGCCACGTCGTAGCCGTCGACCAGGACCCGGCCCGCGGACGGCCGGTCGAGGCTGCCCATGAGATGGAGCATGCTGGACTTGCCGGACCCGGACGGTCCTACCACCCCGACCAGTTCCCCGCGCCCGATCCGCAGGCTCACGTCGCGGACCGCGGCCACACCGCCCGGATACGTCTTGGAGACGGCGTCGAACTCGACGACAGCCTGAGACCCGCCGTTCACTCCGGAATCCTCACCTTCAGCCCCTCGCGCACCGCGGGACCGCTCACTTCCACCTTGCCGTCGGCGAACAGTCCGGTCTTCACGGCGACGAAATCGCCGTTCGCCGTCTCCAGACCGTGGCCGCCCTCCGCGAGCGCCACCAGCGCGGCGACCGGGACGGTCAGCACGTCCTCGACCTCGCGGCCGACGTACTCGACGGTGACGGGGCCGCTCTCCAGCCGCCCCACGGACTTCTGGTCCTCGATGGTGACGGTCACCGGCAGGGTCGCGGCGCCCGGCCCCGAGCCGTCCTCGCCGGAGCCGCCCTCGGGCGCACTGGCCTGCCTGCCCACCGACGCCACCTCACCCTTCACGGACGTGCCGTCGGGCAGCCGGACCCGGACGGTCGTTCCGCGTACGGCCCAGGAGGCGTCCGCGGCCGAGGCGTCGACGACGACCTTGCGTGCCGTACCGGTGTACGTGAGGGCGTTCTCACCGACGGCCTCGCCGAGCCGGACGCCCGGCCGGCCGGTCCTCACCTTGCCGCCGGAGTAGACGACGTCCCCGATGCCGACCGTGCCGGTCTGCGGCACCCCGAGCGCCTTCTGCCAGCGCTCGACCGCGGCGGCGGTCCTGGCGGTGAACCTCTCGTCCACCGTGAAGCCGGTGTAGCCGAGGGCGGCCAGGTTCGTCTCGAACTGCAGGACGTCCATGCCCCTGAGCTCCGTCACCGCGGTGGTCCCCGCACCCGTCGGCACCGGGACCGCCGGTGCTGCCGAGGGGCTCGCGGCGGTGGCCTTGCCGGTCCCGCCGTCCGGCTGCCGCTCGCCGGGAACCCCGGTGCCTTCTCCGGTGCCTTCCCCGGTGCCGTCCCCGGGAGCGGTCCCGCCCCCGGGCGCGGCGGTGGTCAGGCCCAGGTCCCGGTACATGGGCAGCGACCCGTACAGCAGCACCACCGGGCGGTCGTCGACACGCAGCAGCGTGTCGCCGCGTTCCGCCGTGGTCCCCGCCTCGGGCAGCCATGTCACGGTTCCGGTCGCCTTGACCGGCAGGGGTGTCTCCGCGCCGTATCCCAGCCGGCCGTCCACCCGCGTGCGTTCGGTCAGCGTGGCCCGGGTCACCGGAACCAGCGAACCGGTCCGGGGCGGTGCGTCCGGGCCCTCGTCCCCACCGCCGCCGAGCCCCAGGGCGCCCACCACCGCGACCACCGCCGCGACGGCCACGGCAACGGCGATCAGCGCCGTGCGCCGCCCCCGTCCGCCGCGCGGCGGCCCGGCGTCCGTCCCGGGCCCGTCATCGAGCTGCGGCACCGTATCCGTCATGATCAGCCCTTGCCGGGGCCCGGGGTCGCCGGAACGCCCACGATCGGCCCGCAGATCCGCATGGCCCGCTCCGCGCCGGCCGAGCTCTGGTCCCACTCGCCCTGTCCGAGGCCGTCGGGGCCCGGGTCGGGGAAGTCGGCGGCCCCGTTGTCCTGCATGCACGTCGCGTACCGCTGCTTCACCTTGATCTGTTCGGCGGTGAGCTTGGACTGATTGCCCTTCTCGATGCTCTCGGGCACGGCTGCCAGGTGGCCGGCGCACTTCTCCATGGCGGCCCGGAACGTCGCGTCCTTCTTCAGGGAGGCGTCGTCACCGAAGTCGATGTTCCCCTTGCCGTCCGGGTCCGGGGCGTCGACCCCGTTCTCCCGCAGGCACTTCACGTACGTGCGCTGTGCCCGCACATAGGCGGCCACGTCGTCCCCGGCCCCCTGCCCGTCCGCGCCGGCGGACGGCGTGGCCGCCCCACCGCTCGCGGCCGTCGGGATCTCGGACTCGCTCCTGTCGCCCCCACAGCCGGTCAGCGCCAGTGCCAGTGTCATGACCGAGGCCGCCGCGGCCGGCAGTACCCGATTCGTCCTCACCGGTTCTCCCGCTCTCCTGTCTGGCCCGTCCGCGGACGCGGCGGGCAGACCGACCGTAGGGCGGGGCCGGTGAAGAACCTTTGAAGAACCTGTCAGCCGGTCGTGCGGCCGTGCGGCACCTCGCGACCGGCGCTCCCGGCCGGCTCCGGCCGCCCTATGCTTCTACTCGCTTGTAGAAGGGCGGTCGGCAGTGCCGCCCCGGCGACACACGCACGGCTGAACGGACAACGGATAAGGAGTGGACGCCACGATGGTGTTCAAACGACTGCTCGGCTCGCTCGGCGTGGGCGGCCCCACCGTCGACACGGTCCTCGACCCGGGCCCGGTCCGGCCCGGTGGCACGCTCACCGGCCAGGTCCACCTCCAGGGCGGCAACGCCGGCTTCGACATCGAGCACATCACCCTGGAGCTGGTGGCCCGGGTCGAGGCCGAGCACGCGGAGGGCGAGAGCGAGGGCGTCGTCGCCTTCGAGCGGTACACCGCCGGCGGCAGTTTCCGGCTCGCCGAGGGCGAGCGGCGCAGCGTGCCGTTCAGCGTGACGCTGCCGTGGGAGACGCCGGTCACCGAGCTGTACGGGCAGCCGCTGGGCGTCGTCCTCGGTGTGCGCACCGAGCTGGCGGTGGCCGGTGCCAGGGACAAGGGCGACCTCGATCCGCTGGCCGTCGGTCCGCTGCCCGTCCAGGAGGCGGTCCTCGAAGCGTTCGGCCGGCTCGGCTTCGGCTTCAAGTCGGCCGACCTGGAGTACGGGCGCATCGGCGGCACGGGGCAGCAGCTGCCCTTCTACCAGGAGATCGAGCTCACCCCGGCGCCGCAGTACGCGCACCAGGTGAACGAGATCGAGGTGACCTTCCTCGCCCACCCCGGCGGCATGGAGGTGGTGCTGGAGGCCGACAAGCGCGGCGGCTTCCTCTCCCCGGGCCACGACGCGCTCGCCCGCTTCACCGTCGGCCACGGCGACGCCCGCGACTGGGACGCCGAGGTCGACGGCTGGATCCGCCGGCTGGTCGAGCACCGGGCGTCGTACGGCTCCCACGACGCGTACGGCGCGTACGGTCACGGCGATCCGTACGGTGGCCACGGGCACGGGCACGGGCACGGGCACTACGGGCAGGGGGAGGCCCACCGGTCCGGTCCCGGGGTGGGAACCGCCGTCGCCGCGGGTGCCGCCGGGCTCGCGGTCGGTGTCGTCGGGGGCATGGTGGCCGCCGAAGTGGTCGACGAGATCGGGGACTTCTTCGAGGGCGAGGAGGGCGAGGAGGACGAGGGCTGAGCGGTCCGCTCCCGCGGGAACCGCCCCGGTAACTTCTACGTTGCTGTAGAAGATGCGGCCGCCCGGCTCGGGCGGCCGCGAAACCCCGTACCGCGTTTGGAGTTCTCATGGCCCTGTGGGACCGCCTCAAGGAGTCCGCGTCGACGATGCAGACCCAGCTCATGGCGAAGAAGAACGAGCTGAAGAGCGGCGCCTTCCGCGACGCGAGCATGGCGATGTGCGCGCTGGTCGCCGCCGCAGACGGCACGATCGACCCGTCCGAGCGGCAGCGCGTGGCCCAGCTGATCGCCACCAACGAGGTGCTGCGGAACTTCGACGCCGACGACCTGCGCCGCCGTTTCGAGAGCAACCTCGACAAGCTCACCGCCGACTTCGCCTTCGGCAAGGTGAGCGTCCTGCAGGAGGTCGCCAAGGCGAGGAAGAAGCCCGCCGAGGCCCGCGCGGTGGTCCAGATCGGCATCGTCATCGGCGGTGCCGACGGCGACTTCGACAAGGACGAGCAGGCCGTGGTCCGCGAGGCGTGCTACGCCCTCGACCTGCCGCCGCACGAGTTCGACCTCTGATTCGGCCTCTGATTCGGCCTCTGATTCGGCCTCTGAGCGGCGCGGGCCGCGCGGTGGGCCGGCGGTTCTTCATCGCCGGCCCGCCCCGGCCCACCCGGCGCCTCGGACGAGAGCCGGGGCGCCGGTGACCGCTTCCGGGTCCGGGTCACAGGGGCGTGGCGGCGCGGAGGATGAGGACCATCGTCACGGCGGAGTTCGCGGACGACATCGCCGACACGGCGGTCCCCGCCGCCGCGCCCCAGGCCGCCAGGCCGACCGAGGTGAACAGTGACGGCCAGCGGCGCACCGCCGGAGGGGGCCCGAGCAGGGCCGCCACCCGGCGCGGCACCGGCCCGGCCGCGGCGAAGCCCGCGAGGGTGGCCACCGGGGTGCCCCGGGACACCAGGGCCGCCTTGCCGATCGCGCACGCCACGGTCCGGCGGCTGCCGACCGCCTGGGCCGCGTCCTCGTCCGCCCACCGTTCCGTCGTGTACGACACCGCCGTCCGCAGCGGACGCAGGAAGGGGTTGGCCCGCGCGGCCAGCTGGACCGCGAGGAGGAAGCGGTGGTGGCGGGCGGCGAGGTGGGCGCGCTCGTGGGCGAACAGGGCCCGGCGCTCGGCCGGTTCCAGGCGGTCCAGCAGGGCCGTGGTCACCACCACGCGGTCCCGCCGGCCGCCCGGCAGCGCGTAGGCGTAGGGGATGTCGTCGGGGAGGACCGCCACCCCCGTCCCCCGCAGCCCGGCCAGTGCCCGGTGGGCGCGGCGGCGTACCCGGCCGTGCCGCCACAGCGCCCGGCCGCACGCCACCAGCACCGCGCACAGCGCGGGGATGGCCGCCTTGCCGACGACCTCGTCGTACGGGACCGCCGCGCGCACCTCCGGATCCGACCAGCCGTCGGGCAGCGGGTTGCCGGGGAGCTGGGCGGTGCCGACCACCATCACCAGGCCCAGGCAGACCGTGCTGCACGCCGCCATCACCGCGGCCACCCCGGTCAGCAGCCTGGTCGCGGTGCGCGGGTGCAGATGCTGCTCGGCCAGGCGCGCGATCGGCCACGCCGTCAGGGGCAGCACCAGCGGCAGAAAGACGAACACCCCCATCAGGCTTCAGTCTTCCCCTTCGTCACCGGCCTGCGCCCGGCCCAGCAGTTCCCGCAGCAGCCGCTCGTCGTCCGGGCGCAGGCCGGTGACGAAGCTGGCCAGCACCGCCTCGCGGTCGCTCTCCGCGTCGAGCACCTTGCGCATCTTGTGGGCGGCCAGGCCCGCCTGGTCGGAGGCGGGCGTCCAGGCGAAGGACCGGCCCGCGCGCTCCCGGGTGACCGCGCCCTTGGCCAGCAGCCGGGTCAGGATGGTGATGACGGTCGTATAGGCGAGGTCCCCGCCCAGGCGCTCTTGCACCCAGCCGGCCGTCGCCGGGCCGTCCGCCTCCCGCAGCGCCGACAGGACCAGCGCCTCCAGCTCGCCCTGTCCCCGTCGCCGGGGACGCTGCCGCCGTTCCGCCACGTCCCGTCTCCCTTCCGCCGCCGTCCGCTTCCCGGGCATCGTATAGACGTCCCGAGGAGCCCCGCCCCGCCCGGCGAGCCGCGCCGTTCCCGGCCACGCCCGCTCTCCGCCGCGCCCTCCGCATCATCGTGAAAGCCGGGACCACCTTCTCTACAGTCCTGTAGATTTCGACATCCCCGCGCCCGCGAGAAGGAGCAGAGCACCCGTGTTCGGAATCAGCGAACTGGCCGTCGTCCTCATCATCGTCATAGCCGTCCTCGCCGCCAGGAAGCTCCCGGAGCTGGCCCGCTCGGCGGGCAAGTCGGCCCGCATCCTCAAGGCCGAGGCGCGCGCGATGAAGGAGGAGAACAGGGCAGCGGATGGGGCGGCAGCGGACACGGCTCCCCGGATCGTCCGGGGGAAGACGGTGGGACCGGGCACCGGCCCGGCCGCCGGTGGCACGGAACGGCCGTCTGCACCCGTGTCCGAGTGGACCGGTCGCACCAAGAGTACGCCGCGGCAGGACGGCCGACCGTAGTTCCTCCATCTCCCCCGGCCTTGGTTCCGGCTCACGGGACCGGGGGCCTTCGCCCAAAGATCCGCCCGGTCTCACCAGTTCCGTCTCATGGGCGAGAACGACCGCCTGGGCCCGGTCGCGGAGCGACAGCTTGGCGAAGATCCGGGCCCCATGGGACTTCACCATGGCTGCACTCAAGATCGGTTCGGCGGCTGGCTCCGTGCTGGACAGGCCACGGCCCAGTAAGGACAGGAATCTCTGGTTCACGGGATGCCAAGGGCGGAAAGACGGCCGTGCACCGCGGGTGCGCCGATGGAAGGGGAGGCGAAGCGCTCCACCACTCGGCGGTGGCTTCCGGGCCGGCCGTCTTCGACATGCGGATGTCCAGCAACGATGCCCGGCCGGAGCTCGCGTGCCATCGGAGGCCTCGCCCACCACGCCGATGCCCCGGGTGGTGAGGATCAGCCGGCAGCCGGCTCCGATCGGCGTCCGGTCGTCGGTGACAAGTATCCGGGGCGCGCTCTCGGCCGCGGCCGGCGCACTCCCGTCGCCGTGGGGCGCGGGCGGCGCGTCCTCCTCGTCGGGGTCAGGAAAGGGCGGTACGACTAGCCTCGCGCTTTCACGAGGTGGGGTGTCCGAGACTTGATCAGATAAGCGGAGAGTGCTCCTGACCTGCAACGATAGGACTTGTCGAGGGTCCTGTTGGCTGCGCGGAAAGAAGCACTCTCCAGGTGAAGAAGCGTATCGGGTCGTACCCGCGTGTCCGCGTCGAGGGCGGCGGCCGGGCGGTGGTCTCGCAGGCCGAGGGCGTGTTGCTGGTCGAGACCGTCCGCAAGGCCGACTTGGACACCGCGATGTCAGCGGCGCTGACGCCGTGGCGGAAGGCTCGGGCGGTACACGATCCGGGCAAGGTCCTGCTGGACGTGGCCTGGCGGTCGCGCTGGGCGGGGACTGCCTCGCGGATGTCGCCATGCTGCGGGCCGAGCCGGCCGTGTTCGGGCCGGTCGCCTCCGACCCGACGGTCTCCCGCCTGATCGACACCCTCGCCGCCTCCGGCCAGAAAGCCCTGCGGGCCATCCGTGCCGCGCAGGCCAAAGTCCGTGAACAGGTCTGGCGGTTGGCCGACCGGGAAGCGCCTGATGCGGGCGGGACGGTGACCGTGGACCTCGACGGGGTGCTGGTGATCGCGCACTCGGACAAGGAGGACGCCGCACCCACGTGGAAGCGAACCTGTGGCCACCACCCGCTGATAGGGTTCGTCGACCACGGACCAGGCGGCACGGGTGAACCGATCGCGGCCCCGCTCAGACCAGGCAACGCTGGATCGAACACGGCCACCGACCACATCACCGCCGCTCAACTGGCCTTGGCCCAGCTGCCGAAAAAGTACCGGCGCGGGCAACGGACCCTGATCCGCACCGACTCCGCGGGCGGCACCCACGACTTCGTCGCCTGGCTCGCTCAGCGGGGACGATGGCTGTCCTACTCGGTCGGCATGGTGATCACCGAGGCGATCCACCAGCATGTGCTGAAGGTTCCGGCATCGGCATGGACGGTGGCCGTCGAGGCGGACGGCGAGATCCGCGACGGCGCCTGGGCCGCTGAACTCACCGGCGACGTTCTGGACGGCTGGCCCAAGGGCATGCGGCTGATCGTCCGCAAGGAACGGCCTCACCCCGGGGCCCAGTTGCGGCTCACGGACGCGGACGGCATGCGGTTGACCTGCTTCGCCACCAACGCCTTGGGCCGGCCGATCGCCGAACTCGAGCTCCGTCACCGGCTGCGGGCCCGGGCCGAGGACCGCATCCGCGCCGCCCGGGCCACCGGTCTGCGCAACCTGCCCCTGCACCGCACGGCCCAGAACCGGATCTGGCTGGAGATCGTGCAGATCACTCTCGACCTGCCGGCCTGGATGCCGATGCTCGCCCTGACCGGCAAGGCCAGGCTCTGGGAGCCCCGCCGCCTGCGGCTCCGCCTGTTCACCGCGGCCGGACAGCTCGGGACCACCGGCCGTCAGCGAATCCTCCGCCTGACCCGGCACTGGCCCTGGACCGGTCACATCACCGCAGCCCTCGACCGGCTCGCCCAACTGCCCGACCCTGGCTGACCAGCGGTTTCCCCGTCCCTTCGACAGCACCTCAACACCCGGAGCAGTGGAATCCGGCGCCATCCCGAGGCGACACTCGGGCCCTCGGCCTGCACAGCCTCAACCCACGGCACGAAAACGGTCCACCGACTTCGTCGACGGACCGTCACGAAAGATCGAGGCTAGGCCGTCCGGGTTGGGAGCATCAGCTGGACGGTAACGCGGGCGAAGTGCCAGGTGAGGGAATTCATATGATTACCCGACACTAATACTCGGAAGCCATTGTCGGACAGCAAGAGCCCCCAGGTTCACCTCATCGTGGACGGCCATTCCGCCCACCGCGTCCGAGTGATCCACGCCTGGCTTGCCGAACGCACCGACCGGATCGAGTTGCGCTTCCCACCCGCACGCGCCCGAGATCAACCCCGATGATCTGTCAGCGCCGACCTCGGTCACATCCTGCCGGTGTGCAGCGGGCTCTCGATCAGGCCCTCCCCGCAGCTGAGAACCGCCGACCCTCCCGCCACCACCGCCATACATCGTTCACGTCCCGTTCGGCGGTCTACACGTCCGCTACACCCCGAACAAAACCCCTTGAATACCCGATCAGCACTGCAAATACTCTTGCAACAGCGCAATATCCCGCGAATCCTTATCGCGCCCCACCCCATTTTCCCTGAACTTGATCTTCCACTCGAGAACCTTCTTGAGGGGCATGAATTTGATCCCCTCGATGGTCTCGGACTCCAGAATCAGAGAGTCGACAGGATAGCCAAACCAGCCATCCAGGACCTCAATGACCCCACCAGACAAAACTATGCGCTGCGCATACCCCAGCGGCGCAGCCTCCGGCCGCCCCAACTCCAGGGCAACTCTCCATGCGGATTCGCCAGCCACGACATCAATGTCGCCAATATCATCTCTAAGACCGTGCGCGAACATCGGCCCACTCCCAGCGATCACATAGCCATCCGCCGGAAGCCCAAGCGAGACAAGCTCTTGAAAGAAAGGATGCTCGCGCAGCATCTGGGCTCCCTAGAAAGGCGACAGACCAAGCCCCAGTCTAGTGACGCTGGACACTCCGAGGGCAGCAGCCACACTCACGAGAGTTCCAATCAGGTAGTAGTCACCGACCAGCCTCCCCCCTTCCCTTACTTCTGGAGCACGAGCAAAGGACTTTGCCGCCACCACCAAAGCGGCAGCTTCCGGGCTCCCCGAGACGAGGAAGGAGAATAGGATAAACCTCTCGATCCATCCAACGTGAGACCCGACTTCAACGAATTTTCTTACACTCGCCTGGAGTCGCCCGGCTGCAATTTCATCATCAATCTTTCCGATGAGTGGATTGACAGCCAGGGAGATCGGGAGCTGACATCCGAACACGGCCAGCAAAATACCCGATACCGTGATCACAAATCGGTCGTCACTGGAAACGACTTCCTTCAGCTGCTCCAGCCCGACACCCCAACCGATGTAGAACAAGAGAAATGTCGACGCAACCAAACCGGCGACCGCCGCATATCTAACGGGAGACATCGCAGGGAGCCAGTCGAAATTCACAGGCGAGCTGCCCCAGGGGCGGTTGAAGAGAGCGCCAAATGCAGACAGCAGGGTGACGCCCAGCAATAAAAGCCAGGCGTCAGCACTTCGACTCTCCGGGAGTATGACCACAGCCCCGTAAAGGAGAGCAAACAGGACTCCCCGCCAAGGTCCCTTCTTGAGCCAACCCAATGCAGCGGGCACGGATACCGCCGCAAGTAAGCCGATAGACGTACGCCCCAATTCCACGTCCAGCACTCCCCCTCCGACCATGGTGCGCCCAGCCTTGATTCGTCACTGAGCACACCGGATGCATGGTGCCACCTGGCAGATTACCCAGTGAGTACTTCCGGTGCGGCTACCGATCAGGAGACGGGATCAGGCTCCGCACGCAGGGGAAGCCCGCGCCGTCGAGGCTGGCGTCCGAAGTCCCAACCTCCTGAGCAGAAGCCTGGTTGGTTTCCCATCCTGTCGTACTCCACCTGCTTTGCTCCCCGGTTGAGTGGGTCACCATGCTCATCGTCACCTGTGAGGGCGACCGCCACTGCAAGCTCCGCCTCATCACCGTGTCCTGGCCGGTCTGATGCACCCGCACTGACACGACCCCCTCGCCCAGCTCACAATCGGCTCCACGTCTTCCGTCGGCACCGTCCGCGCCTGTGCCACCACCGTCATCAACCACCCGTCCACGCAAGCGCCCGGACAGCCACTTGCCCTCCGGGAGACCGATCCTGCGTACGTCCTTCTTGACGGCACGCTCACCAGGTGCGACCGGGCCGACGGCAGTCGGGCCGACCACTCCTACAAGCACCACCGCCACGGCGTGAACGTGCAGGCCGTGCCGGCTCCGTCCTCCCCGATCGTGCCTGCGCCGGAGCCGGCCTCTCAGGAGTGCGGTACCGTGCCGGTCCCTGGGTCATCACCGCCGCTCCGCCCTGCGGTGTGGCCGTCGATTCGCTCAGGCCGGTGCCGGTCGTCCGTTCCGGCCCATGGTGACGACCACGGCGGTGACGGCGGTGGTCCCGGCGAAGGTGCCCACCATGACCAGCCCCACGCCGATCACGAAGAGGCCGCTGCCGTCGTCCGACCAGTCGTAGAAGGCGGCGGCGGTCAGGCCGGCCGTGGGGCCGAGCACGGCTCCCACGAAGTGGCGCCGGTAGGCCGCCCAGCACACCGGCGGCAGCAGGGTCAGCACCAGCCCGATCACCTGCCAGGGCTCGTACGGGCCGGTCGACGAACCGTCGGGGTGCACGTCACGTTGCTGGTCCCAGCCCAGCCAAGCGGCCCACATCGCCGACGCCACCACGGCCGTCACGAGGGCCGACATCAGCCGGGGAAGGGATTTCTGCAGTCCTTGGCTCATGGCCCAAGCGTTGCGGGGCGGGCCGTCGGCGGCGAGAGCGCAGGTACTCAGTTCCGTCCGAGTACGTCATCGCACGAGTACCCGGTGTACGAGTACCCGGTGTACGGGCCCGGCCCCCTCCACGCCGAGAGCTGGGGCGCTCCGGCGTGGGGGGCCGGGCCTGGCGGTCGCGGCCGGTCTGGCAGAGGCCGTTGAGGCCCCACCATTCGCCGTCGGTCCGTGTGCCGGACGACAGCAGGCCGTTGCCCTGGCCCCGGTAGGTGACCAGCCAGCCGAGGTGGCCCGGGTAGCCGTCGATCACGTACTTCTCGTTGGTCACGGTGGCGAGGTCGGGGCGGCCGTCGCCGGAGAAGTCGCCGACCGCGACGAGGTTCGCCATGGCGTTCCAGCCGCCCTTGCCGGCCAGGACGCGCCCGCCGAGGGAACCGGCGGAGGTGCCCGGGTAGAACCACAGCTTGCCGGTGGACGCCTCCCGGGCGACGAGGTCCTCGCGGCCGTCACCGCTGAAATCACCGTGCCGGGCCAGGGCGTTCATGGCGTTCCAGCCGCCCGTGCCGATGAGCCGGCCGACGTCGTCCCGGACGATCATGTCGGCCTTGCGGTCGCCGTTCATGTCGCCGAAGCCCAGGGCCTTCGTGGAGGTCTCGGAGACCCAGTTCGAGTAGGCGTTCCGGCTGCACTCGCGCTCGGCGCGGACGAACTTGATCGAGCTGATCGTCGCGGTCGGGGACGAGGAGAGCTCACCGGCGCTGTTGGGGTCCTGAGGGAAGCAGCCGCCCCACGGGACGTAGTTCTTGTCCTCGTAGAGGCAGGCGATCGACTTCGTGGGGTTGGCGTACGAGCGGATCTTGTCGTTCCAGCCGCCCAGATCCGCGACGCTCTTGTTCGTCTTGTGCATCTGCCCGGTCGCGCCCTCGCCCGACCAGCCGCAGAAGTTACCCCACCGGGCAGTCGCACGCGCTCGCGGCGGCCGGAGCGGCGTTCACGGCGGCCAGGCCGGTGCCGGCGAGGACCAGGCCGACGAGCGTCGCCACGCCTCTGGTGAAACGGTTCCTCGTACGGTGTGTTCCCCTCCCCACCGATCAGTGATGATCGGAGTCGGCACTTTGACCCGCCGGGTACCGGTGGCTGTCCCCACCCGGCCCGCCTTTGCGGCCGGTCACTCCCGCTGGCACTGTGCAGACAGGTACCGACTCGGGAAGGCTCACGATCGTGATCATCTTTGGCACCAAGGGTTACCTGTACCAGCTCGCGATACTGACGCTGGTGTGCGGTCGTTGCGGCAATCCCTCCGCCCACGCCCTCTGCAAGCGCGTCACCAAGTTCACGCTGTTCTTCGTCCCGCTGTTCCCGTTCTCCACGAAGTACTCCACGCAGTGCACCTTCTGCGGAGCGGAACAGCAGGTCAGCCGGGAGCAGGCGGAGCAGTTGCAGGCGCAGGCGCAGGCCCCGGGCGGGCCGGCGCACGGGCAGCAGTCCCGGCAGCAGCCGTACGGGTCCTGAGTACTCAGAGCGGTTTCGCCGGCCAGTCGAGCAGGCGGGCGCCGATCACCGCCGTCTGCAGGGTGTAGCGGTGGACGGGGTCGGCCGGGTCGGCGCCGGTCAGCTTGTGTATGCGGGCCAGGCGGTAGGTGAACGCGCGCACGCTCAGCGACAGCCGCCGGGCCGCCTCCGCTGCCACGCAGCCCGAGTCGAAGTAGGCGGTCAGGGTGTCGAGGAGCGGCTGCGGGCCGCCGCGGGCCTCGCGCAGAGGGCCCAGCGCGTTCTCCACCAGGTCGGCCATGGCCTGCCGGTCGCGGGTGAGGACGGGGTAGACGAGCAGGTCGACGGCGCGCAGCACGGGGTCGTCGAGCTCCAGACGCTCGGCGAGGTCGAGGGCGTTCAGGGCTTCCTCGTAGGACTGGACGACACCCGAGGCACCGGGCTGCGGGCGGCCGATCGCCACCTGGGCGCCGTCGGTGGCGGCGTACGCCTGCTTGGCGAAGTACGTCAGGACGTCGTCCTGGTCGCCGGGGGCGATGCAGACGAGGTGTCCGTTCTTGGTGGTGAGCAGGACGCTGCGGTCGCCGAAGCGGCCGATCAGGGAGCGTTCCACCGCGCGCGGGACGGGGTCGCCCTCGTCGTAGGCGACGGAGCCGCGCGCGACGGCCACCGCATGCGCGGAGGAGAGCCGCAGGCCGTAGCGCTCCGCGCGCTGGGCCAGCCGGCCCAGGTCGCTGCGGCCGTACAGCAGGTCGTCGATGAACTCCCGCCGGGCCGCCTCCTCCTGGCGTACGGCCTGACGCTGGGCCCTCTCGTACCCCTCGGCGAAGGCGTCGACAGCCTGGGCCACCGCCGCGAGCACGGTGTCCGGAGCCACACCGCGCGCCGTCGGCCAGTCGGTCCGCGTCACGGCCAGGTGGGCGCCGACCAGGGCGCGCAGTCCGAGGCCGGCCTCGGCGGCCTGCTCCCCCAGCATCCGGCGCGAGTCGAGTTCCTCCCGGGTGAGGCGCCGGCCGGTCGCGGAGACGTCGGCGAGGATGCGCGCGTATCCCTCCAGGTACTCCTCGGCGCCGCCCTGGCCCGCCATGTGTGTCCCCCCGGTCATGTGAACGACGTCGTTTCCTGACGTCTTTCTAACGCATGGGGGCTTGGGGCGGACGGGGCCGGTGCCGGTGCCGGTCGTGGGGCCGACACCGGCACCGGTCGCGAAACCGACACCGGCACCGGTCGCGGGGCCGGTGGCATCGGTCAACCGGTGATCTCGATCTTGCCGTTGGCCCGGTCCGCCGCCCGGCCGTCCGTCAGACCCTCCGCCCGGCCGTCCGCCCGGCCGTCCGGCCGGTCGCCCGCCGGTGCCGGGGTGTCCTGCGGGGCGTTCCGCCGCGTGACGTTCTTCAGCAGTTCCGCCAGGTCCACGCCCGTGGTGGAGGTGAGGAGTTCCATGCCCTGGGCCACGTTGTCGGCGACCGTGCGCGACAGGCGGCTCGCGCCGTCCGTGGAGATGACCGTCATCTTGTCGACCGCGCCGAGCGGTTCCGCCGCCTTGGCCACGACCTGCGGCAGCACCTCGACGAGCATCTGGAGCACGGCCGCGTCGCCGTACCGGCCGAAGGCGTCGGCCTTCTTCTCCATCGCCTCGGCCTCGGCCGCGCCCTTGGCGCCGATCGCCGCGGCCTCCGCCTCGCCCTCCAGCCGTACCGCCTCGGCGATCGCCGCACGCCGGGACCGCTCGGCCTCGCCCTGCCGCAGGCCCTCGACGGCCTCCGCCTCGGCCAGCGCGCTGCGCCGCTGCTTCTCGCCCTCACCGGTCAGGCGGGCCCGCTCGGCCTCGGCCTGTGCGGCGGCGATCTCGGCCAGGCGCTCGGCCTCCGCCTGCTTCACCCGGGCCACCCTGCGGGCCTCGGCCTCCTGCTCGGCGGCGTAGCGCTGCGCGTCGGCGGGCTTGCGGACCTCGGTGTCGAGCTGGCGGTCCTTCAGGGCGGCCTGCCGCGCGGCGACCTTCTCCTGCTCGGCGAGGATCTCCTGCTGCCGGGCCGCCTCCGCGAGGGGACCGGCCGCGTTGGCGCGGGCCGCGGCCTGGTCGGTCTCGGCCTTGATCTCCGCCTGCTTCAGGTAGAGCGTCCGCTGGGCGACCGCGATCTCCTCCTCCGCCCTCAGCCGTGCCTGTTCGGCCGCCCGGCGCGCCTCGGCCTCGGCGATGTCGGCGTCCTGCTTGGCGCGGGCCGCCTCGGGCCGGCCGAGGTCTTCCAGGTAGGAGCCCTCGGTGGTGATGTCCTGGATCTGGAAGGCGTCCAGTACGAGGCCCTGCCCGGACAGGCTCGCCTCCGCCTCCTCGGCGACCTGTCCGGCGAACGCGGCCCGGTCGCGGATGACGTCCTCCACGGACATCCGGCCCACGATCGCCCGCAGCGCGCCGGAGAGCACCTCCTGCGTGAAGCCGACGATGCCGTCCTGCTGCATCAGGAACCGCTGGGCGGCGGCCCGTATCGCGTCCTCGGTGCCGCCGACCTTGACGATGGCGACCCCGTCCAGGTTGGCCTTCACGCCGCGCAGCGTGACCGCGCCCCGCACGGCGACCGGGATGTGCCGCGAGGACAGGTCGAGGGTGAACTTCTGCTGCACGAACGGCACGACGAACACGCCGCCGCCGACCACGACCTTCTGACCGCTGTTGTCCGTGAAGACGCGGCCGGTCTCCGGATCGGTGGCCTTCTTGCCGCGCCGGCCCGTGACGATGAACGCCTCGCTCGGCCCGGCCACCTTGTAGCGGCTGACGACCACCAGCGCGATCAGCACCAGGAGTACGACGACTCCCACCACCGCGATCACGACAGGACTCATGACAATGCCCCCGAATCATAGAAATCCGACACGAAAAACCAACACAAGAAACCGACACGGGAAACTGGCACGGGAAACCGGCACGGGAAACCGGCACGGGAAACCGGCACGGGTAACCGACACGAAAGCCGGTGTGAAAAGCCGGCGCGGAAAACGGATGCGCAGCGGATGCGGAAACGGACGAGGAAGCGGACAGGGAAGCGGACGTGCGAGCAGGCGGGAGGCGGCGGTCAGCGCTCGACCGGCCGTACCACCACCGACGTCGCGCTCGGCGTCGCCTCGACCCACACCTCGGTGCCCCGCGCCACCGGCCGGGCACTGCGCGCCGCGCACTTGACCGGCTGGCCGGCGAGCCGCAGCAGCACCTCGCCGAACCCGTCGGCCGGGATCGGGGTCACCACCTTGCCCGAGACGCCGATCAGGTCCGCGGCGGCCGGGGCGACGGCGCTCCGGTCCCGCGTGAGGGCGCGGCCGAAACGGTACGTCAGCCAGGCCGTGCCCAGCCCGGCGAGCGCGCCGGCACCGGCGGCGCCCGTGGGACCCGCGATGCCGGTCCCCAGGGCGATGGCGCCGCCGAAGCCGGTCATCGCCACGAATCCGGCGACGACCGGCAGCGACAGCCACCCCTCGAAGGCGCCGGCCGGCGCTGCGTCGAACGCACCGTCGAGCACCCCGTCGAAGACCAGCGACAGGGCGAGCAGCACGACCCCCGTGATACCCAGCCCGAGGAACCAGGCCATGCGTGCCACCCCCGTTCCCGCCCGTCGCCGGTCTTCGGCCTGCGGGGATCGTCACACGCGGGGGCGAGCCCCGTCATTGCCGTGTTCCGGCAATCTTTACGCGTTCTTGATGCCGCTCCGCCGCACCATCGACGCCCGGACCGTCAGTGGCCTCCCGTGAGCTGCCCGGCCGGACAACCGCGCGGATCGACACGTCCCGCCCCACCGGCTGGACTCCGGGGCTCCATGGCTCCGAGGTCCCGGACCCCAGGCCCCGGAGCTCAGCCGTCATGGAGTCCGCCGCCCCGCCCGCTCCGGGCGTCCCCGACCGGACGCCCGGCGACGCGCCGGAGCGGCGGACGATCTCACTCCTCGCGCTCGTATTCGGCGTCGGACCGCTCCCGGTCGCGGTCCGTCTGCGCGCGCTGGTACAGGTCGTGGACGAAGCGGTCGGCGTCCTCCCGCGAGATGTCGGGGGAGAGAGTGCGCAGCCGGTCGGTCCACGGGTCGAGAGAATCGCTGGGCTGGGTCATGGTGCTGTCCCTGCTGTCCCGGAAGACGTGCGAGGCGGTGGCCGCCCTCACGCGCGGAGGCCACTGCTCCATCACACCTCCGCCGCCCCGAATCCGCATCCCGGCGACAGAGCGGCGACGCCGAGCCCCGGCCACCGGCCCCCGCCGGCCTCCGCCTGCACCCACCGACGATCGCCGACGATCACTCACGCCCCCGGTCAACCCCCTGGAACCACTCGCCCGTCTGAGGCAGTCTTCCGCCTCGTGGGGAGTGTTCCGAATCAGCGGGTGCCGGGCGACGTGCCGTCGGCGCACATGGTGGTGTGCGGCGACGACGGTCTCGCGCACCGGCTCGCGGCCGAACTGCGGGGCGTGTACGGCGAGCAGGTCACCCTCGTCGTACCGCCTTCCCGCGGCCAGGTGCGCCAGCCGGTGGTCGGGCGGGCCCGCGCGGTCTCGGCGGCGCTGTTCGACCGGGTCGTGAACGCGGCCGTCAACCGCACGGGCGGCACCGAGCCCGCCGGCGGCGGACGGGTGCTGGAGGCCGCGGAGGCGACCGAGGCGGTGCTCGCGGAGGCGGGCGTGGACCGGGCCGCCGCGCTGGCGCTCGTGTACGACGACGACGAGACCAACATCCGTGCCGCCCTCACCGCCCGCCGCCTCAACCCCCGCCTTCGGCTCGTCCTGCGCCTGTACAACCGGCGCCTCGGCCAGCACATCGAGGAACTCCTCGACCAGGCCGCCGCGCTGGCGACCGGACAGACCGGTCAGACCGGGGAAGTCCCGGCGCCGGGCTTCGACGCCTCCACCACCGTCCTGTCCGACGCCGACACCGCCGCCCCGGCGCTGGCGGCCACCGCGCTGGCCGGCACCAGCAAGGTCGTCGAGGCGGACGGGCTGTTGCTGCACGCGGTGGAACGCCGGCCACCGCGGCCCGGCGAGGTCGCCGACCCGGGGCTGTGCACGCTCGCCCTGCTGTCCGAGACGGCCAGCGACCCGGCCGGCGCCGACGGTTCGGAGGGCAGCGGCGACCAGGGGCCCCAGCTGCTGCCCGGCGCGGCGGCCGTGGCGGCGGCCACCGGGCGCGGGACCGTGGTCCTGGAGCGGGTGACGTACTCCGGTCCCTCCCTGTCGTCCGGGCGCGGCGGCGTACCGCCGCTCGGGTCGCTGTTCTCCCGGCGGCTGCGGTGGTCGCTGGCGGGGCTGGTGGGCTGCGTGGTCGCGCTCGCCGTCGCCCTGACCGTGGTGACCGGCGACCACCCGCTGCACGCCACCTACGTGACGCTGCTGGACCTGTTCGCCATCAACGAGCCGGCCCTGGACCAGTCCACCGGCCGCCAGATCCTCCAGTTGCTGTCCGGGCTGGTGGGACTGCTGTTGCTGCCGGTGCTGCTGGCGGCGGTGCTGGAGGCGCTGGGCACCTTCCGCAACGCGTCCGCGCTGCGCAAGCCGCCGCGCGGACTGGGCGGGCACGTGATCCTGCTCGGTCTCGGCAAGATCGGCACGCGGGTGCTGACCCGGCTGCGCGAGCTGCACATCCCCGTGGTGTGCGTCGAGGCCGACCCGGAGGCGCGGGGACTGGCGGCCGCGCGGCGGCTGCGGGTGCCGGTGGTGCTCGGCGACGTCACCCAGGAGGGCGTCCTGGAGTCCGCCAAGATCCACCGCGCACACGCCCTGCTCGCCCTGACCAGCGCGGACACCACCAACCTGGAGGCGGTGCTGTACGCCCGGTCGGTGCGGCCCGACCTGCGAGTGGTGCTGCGGCTGTACGACGACGACTTCGCGACCGCCGTGTACCGCACCCTGCGCGCCGCGCACCCCGGCGCGCTCACCCGCAGCCGCAGCGTGTCCCACCTGGCCGCGCCCGCGTTCGCCGGGGCGATGATGGGCCGGCAGATCCTGGGTGCGATCCCGGTCGAGCGGCGGGTGCTGCTGTTCGCCGCCGTCACGGTCGGCGGGCACCCCCAGCTGGAGGGCAGGACCGTCGGCGAGACCTTCCGGCCGGGGTCCTGGCGGGTACTGGCGCTGGACACCTCCGCTCCGGACGAGCGCCGGGAGGGGCCCGCCGAGGAGCCCGGCACGGACGTACGGCCGTCGGGTCTGGTGTGGGACGTCCCCGACACGTACGTGCTGCGCCCCGGGGACCGGGTGGTGCTGGCGGCGACCCGGCGGGGGCTGGCGGAGCTGCTGGGCCGCAGGAGCCGGGAGCGGGCGGAGGCGTGACCGGGCACCGGTCCGGCCACCCCACCGACCGAGGAGCCCCACCACCCGAGACGCCCCACCACCCGAGACGCCCCACCGACCGAGGAGCCCCACCGACCGAGGAGCCCCACCGACCGAAGGACCCTGCCCCCCGAGAAGCCCCACCACCCCGTCACCGTCACGGCAGATGACGCGCCGCGAAGTCCAGTTCCAGCCGGACCTGCTTGATCCGCTCGTCCACCACCAGGGAGCCGTGCCCGGCGTCGTAGCGGTACACCTCGTGGACCGCTCCCCTGGCCTCCAGGCGCTTGACGTAGTTCTCGATCTGGCGGATGGGGCAGCGCGGGTCGTTGACGCCGGCCGAGATGTACACCGGGGCCTTGACCCGGTCGACGTACGTCAGCGGCGAGGACGCCTCGAAGCGCTCCGGAACCTCCTCCGGGGTGCCGCCGAGCAGGGTGCGGTCCAGGGCCTTCAGGCCCTCCATCTCGTCGTGGTACGCGGTGACGTAGTCGGCGACGGGGACCGCGGCGATGCCCAGCGCCCAGTCGTCCGGCTGGACGCCGAGGCCGAGGAGGGTGAGGTAACCGCCCCAGGAGCCGCCGGTGAGGATCAGGCGTGCGGGGTCGGCCAGCCCGGACGTGACCGCCCACTCGCGCACCGCCGCGATGTCCTCCAGCTCGATCAGGCCGACCCGGTGCTTGAGGGCGTCGGTCCAGGCGCGGCCGTACCCGGTGGAACCGCGGTAGTTGACCCGGACCACGGCGTACCCGTGGTCGACCCAGGCCGCCGGGCCCGCGGCGAAGGAGTCGCTGTCGTGCCAGGTGGGGCCGCCGTGGATGTCGAAGACGGTCGGCAGCGGCCCGCTCGCGCCCGCCGGCTTCTGGACGAGGGCGTGGATCCGTCCGCCGGGGCCCTCCACCCACACGTCCTCCACCGGCACCGAGCGCGGGGACTTCATGCCGGGCGGGTCCAGCACGACCCGGCCCGTGGTGGAGCGGACCGCGGGCGGCTCGGCGGCCGAGGACCACAGGTACTCCACGCTGCCGTCCGGGCGGGCGGTCGCGCCCGACACCGAGCCCGCCGGGGTGGGGACCTCCACCAGCTCGCGGGTGGCGAGGTCGTAGCGGAACAGCTCGCTGCGGGCCTCGAAGCCGTGCACGACCAGCAGGCCGCTGCCGTCCGGGTACCACTCGGCGCTCACGTCGCCGGGCAGCTCCAGCGCGAGGTCGGTCTCCTCTCCCGTCGCCACGTCCCACACCATCGGCTCCCACCGGCCGCGCCGCTGGTGGCCGACGAGCAGCCGGGTGTCGCCGTCGACCGGCGCGAAGCCGAGCACCTCCAGGCCCAGCTCCTCGCTGCCGCCCTTGGTGTCGTCGAGCTCGGCGACCGTCGTGCCGTCGGGACGCAGCACGCGCAGCGCGGAGTGCATCGCGTCACCGTGCTCGGTGTGCTCGATGGCGATGAGCGAGCCGTCGTGGGAGAGGTCGCCGACACCCGCCGACTCGCGGTGGCGGTAGATCTCCACCGGCGCCTCACCGGTGCGTGCGAGGTGGATCGTCGTCCCGTCCTCGTCCGTGGAGCGGCCGATCACCGCCGTGCGCCCGTCCCGGCCGAGGGCGAGACCGGCCGGGTAGGAGGGGTCCAGGCCCGGTGCGGCCAGCTCGTCCTCGCCGCCCTCGAACGGCTGGCGGCGCCAGACGCCGAACTCGTCGCCGTCCTTGTCGTCGAACCACCAGATCCAGGCGCCGTCCGGCGAGAGCACCCCGTCCGTCGTGCCGTTGGGCCGGTTCGTCACCTGCCGCTGCTCGCCGGTCGCCCGGTCCCACGCGTACAGCTCGTACGTCCCCGTCGCGTTCGACACGAACAGGGAGCGGTCCGGGGCGTCCTGCGCCCAGTCGGGCAGCGACACCCGGGGCGCCCGGAAGCGCTTCTCCCAGTCCGGCATCTCCTGCCGGCTCGCCCGGCCCTGCTGCTTGCGCTCATCCGGTGAGACGGATCCGTTGCTCTCAGTCATGGCCCCATACTGCCGCGCCGCACCGACATCGCGCCGACCCCTCCCCCAGCCTGTGGAAAACTCCACCGCCGGCTCCGCGCGCGTCCGGGCGAAAGAGCGGGCCCCGCGACCGGTTCCCCGCCCGGGCCCCGTACCGTGGGGGCGTGTACCGGTTTCTGCTGACGCCCCGCTGGTGGGGGATCAACGTCTTCGTGCTGCTCGCCATCCCCTTCTGCATCTTCATGGGGTCCTGGCAGCTGGGCCGGTTCGAGGACCGGGTGGACGACCACCGCACCGCCGAGGCCCAGGCCACGTCGAACCGGCACGAGGCCGCCCGCCCGCTCGCGGAGCTGCTGCCGGTGAACAAGGCGACCGTCGGCAAGCAGACCACCGCGACCGGCCGCTACGACCGGCAGCTGCTGGTCCCCGACCGGACGCTGGACGACCGGCGCGGCTCCTACGTCCTGACGCTGCTGCGCACCGACTCCGGCCGGGCCCTGCCCGTCGTACGGGGCTGGCTGCCCGGCGAGCCCGACCCGGCGAAGGTGCCCGCCCCGCCCACCGGCGAGGTCACGGTCACCGGAGCGCTCCAGGCGTCGGAGACGCCCGGCAGCAACGGCGTCAGCGCCCGGGGCGGTCTGCCGGCCGGGCAGACCGCCGTGATCAGCGCGGCGTCACTGGTGAACCTCGTGCCGTACGACGTGTACGACGCGTGGGTCACGCTCAACAAGGGCGACTCCGGCATGACGGCCGTACCGGCGAGCGCGGCGCAGGACACCGGCCTGGACCTGAAGGCGTTCCAGAACCTCGGTTACACCGCCGAGTGGTTCGCCTTCGTGGGCTTCGTGATCTTCATGTGGTTCCGGCTGTTCCGCCGCGAGGTGGAGTTCGTCCGGGACGCGGAGCTCGGTCTGCTGCCCGAGGAGCACGGGGACGAGAAGCCGGGAAGCGGACAACCGGAGAGCGGACAACCGGGGCAGGAGAAGCCGGAAGCCGAGAAGCCGGAGGCCGAGAAGCCGGAGCAGCGTCCCAGCCCATCCGGGGTGTGACGGGCCGGGACGGGCCGGGACGGGCCGGGCCTCGGTCAGGACTCCGCCAGCACGCCCGTCCAGTACACGGTCCCCGCGCAGGCGCCGGTCACCGTGGCCGTCGCCGAGGCCGCACCGGTCTCGGCGGTGTAGGTCACCGCGACGCTCCCGTCGGCCGTGCCGTCCTCGGTGAGGAGCTGGGTCGTGGCGCCGGTCTCGCCGCCCCCGGTGGTCGTACCGGCGGTCTCGCTCGCGTCCTCGGTGGGCGTCGGGTCCGGTGAGGGACCGCCGGTGCTTCCGCCGGTGTCGCCGCCGGTGGTGGGACAGGTCTCCGAGGGCACCCAGGCGAACCGCACCTCGTAGGAGGCGCCCGGCGCGAGCGCGAGCTGCGCGGCCTCCAGCGACGGGTCGGGCAGACCGGCCGCGGCGTCCCCGGCGACGTGCCGGGCCGTGCCGATCCTGGCCGGGTCCGCGGCACCCTGCGGCGCCACGCTGACGCTGCCGGGGCCGCCGACGGTACAGCCCGCGGAGGAGACGTTGGTGACCCGGAAGGAGCCGTAGACCGTGCCGGTGGAGTCGGGGGCACCGCTGCTGGCGGTGGCCGAGCCGAGCTGGTCCGCCGCGCACAGGGGCGTATCGGCGTCGGCGCTGGCCGAGGGACCGGCGCCGCCGGTCGTCCCCTCGGTGCCGGAGCCGGGCTTCTCGGTCTCCTCCTTCTCCTGAGGACCGGCCGTCTCCTTGCCCTCGGCCCGCTGGGAGGAGCCGCCGGTGGCGCTCCGCCCGCCGGCCGGGTCCTTGCCCTCGCCGGTGCCGCCCTGCGCCTGGGAGGCGTGGCCGGCGACGGACGGGTTGGCGCCGTCCCCGGTGGAGCCGGTCACGTGCACCAGGGCCGGGATCGCGGTGCCGATGAAGAGGGCGGCGGCCGCCATGCCGACGACGGCCTGCCGCTTGCGGGCCCGCCGGGCGGGCACCGCCTGACGCAGGTACTCCAGGGTTCCGTCGCGTGGCTCCACGTCCCGCACCGCCTGGTGCAGCAGCCTCCGCAGCGCCAGCTCATCGGCGACGAGCCCACCGGACACGGGCTCACCAGGCCCACCGGACGCGGGCCCGCCGGACGCGGGCCCGCCGGATGCGAGGCCGTCGGGCCCCGGAGTGTCGGGGCCCTGTTCGTCGGGGCCGTGTTTCACAGTTCCGTTCCCAGCGTGCGGTTGCTTCGGCTCTTGCCCGGGCGAGGCGGTCGGCCCGGGCGGCCCGAACGTTTCCTCGGGTTCGCGTCGGTCGCGGGCGACATGCCGCGCATCGTGACCCTCGCTCATGCCGGCGCCTCCATGGCCAGCCGCAGCGCCGCGATCCCGCGTGACCCGTACGCCTTCACCGAGCCCAGCGAGATGCCGAGCGTCTCGGCGACCTGCGCCTCGGTCATGTCCGCGAAGTACCGCAGGACCAGGACCTCGCGCTGGCGGCGCTGGAGGCCCTTCATGGCCCGGATGAGGGAGTCGCGTTCCAGCTGGTCGTAGGCGCCTTCCTCGGCGCTGGCCATGTCGGGCATGGGCTTCGACAGCAGCTTCAGGCCGAGGATGCGGCGGCGCAGCGCGGAGCGGGAGAGGTTGACGACGGTCTGGCGGAGGTAGGCCAGGGTCTTGTCGGGGTCGCGGACGCGTTTGCGGGCGGAGTGGACCCGGATGAAGGCTTCCTGGACGACGTCCTCGCAGGAGGCGGTGTCGTCGAGGAGGAGTGCGGCGAGACCGAGCAGCGACCGGTAGTGGGTGCGGTAGGTCTCGGTGAGGTGGTCGACGGTGGTGCCCGCCACCACGGTCTCCTCGGCGCCGTCGCGCTGATTCGGTATGCGGGCGGGCCGCGCTGCGGGCATGGGCGCGATCACCGGCATGCCACCGGACGCGCCGGCTCCGCCTGAGCGGACGGGCCGGACGGGCCGGCGGGGCGGCCGGAGGGCCGTGCCGCGCGACGCTGGGGATACCCCCTGCTCGAAGAGCCTGGGGGTGAAGTCGAGTACCTCTGCCACGCCAGTTGGACACGCGTCCCCCCATGAGGGTTGTACGTGCCGGGCGTCATGTCCGCGCCGGTCCCGGCGCACCCCGTCGCGGCCGGCCGCGTTCTCGCGTCAGGCAGCACAACCGACGGCGCATCAAATGCCCTCATGCGTCCCGCTCTTCCCCTATGTCCCATGCGAGCGGGCGTCCCCACGCCCGCTCCTCGGCGTCCCCACGCCTGAAATGAAGCGCTCCCACGCCCCGGAGGACGACCGCAAAGACGCACCCCGCTCTCCGCGTGGTTGCGGGGGATCGGGGAGGAAATCTTCTGACGCCGCAGGGGCCCGGTACACGTGAACCGGAGACCACCGGCTCATGTGCGGTCCACAGATCCTACAAATGTTTTCCGCCGTGGCCAGGGGTCTTTCCGGTATGCGGTCTCAGACGTACTCAGACGTACTCAGGCGTACTCGGACGCACGCAGACGCACGCAGACGCACTCGGGCACGCAGGGGGACTCGGGCACGCAGGGGGACTCGGATGCCCTCAGATGCACTCAGGCGAACTCCGCCGCCACCAGCTCTGCGATCTGCGCGGTGTTCAGCGCGGCGCCCTTGCGCAGGTTGTCACCGCACACGAAGAGTTCGAGCGCCGTCGGGTCGTCGAGCGCCCGCCGCACCCGGCCGACCCAGGTGGGATCGGTGCCGACCGCGTCGGCGGGGGTGGGGAACTCCCCGGCCTCCGGGTTGTCGAACAGCACCACTCCGGGGGCGGTGGCCAGGATCTCCCGGGCCTTGCCGACGGTGACCTCGCCCTCGAACCGGGCGTGCACGGACATCGCGTGCGTGGTGATCACCGGCACCCGTACGCAGGTCACCGCCACCGGAAGCTGCGGCAGTCCGAGGATCTTGCGGGACTCGTCCCGCACGTTCATCTCCTCCGACGACCAGCCGTCCTCGCGCGGCGACCCGGCCCACGGCACGACGTTCAGCGCGACCGGCTCGGGGAAGGGGCCGGTGGCGTCGCCGACGGCCCGCCGCAGGTCACCGGGGCTGGTCCCCAGCTCCGTACCGGCCACCAGGGACAGCTGGCGGCGCAGGGTGTCCACGCCCGCGCGCCCGGCCCCGCTGACCGCCTGGTACGAGGAGACCACCAGCTCGCGCAGTCCGTACTCGGCGTGCAGCGCGCCCAGCGCGACGATCATGGACAGCGTCGCGCAGCCGGGGCCGGCGACGATCCCGCGCGGGCGGATGCGCGCCGCGTGCGGGTTCACCTCGGGCACGACGAGCGGCACGTCCGGGTCCATCCGGAACGCGCCGGAGTGGTCGACCACCACCGCGCCCTTGGCGGCGGCGACCGGCGCCCACTGGGCGGCGACCTCGTCGGGTACGTCGAACATGGCGACGTCGACGCCGTCGAGGGCCTCCTCGGTGAGCGCGACCACCTCGGTCTCCTCGCCGCGCACGGCCAGCTTGCGGCCGGCCGAGCGCGGGGAGGCGATCAGGCGGATCTCGCCCCAGATGTCCGCGTGCTGGGACAGGATCTGGAGCATGACGGTGCCGACGACGCCGGTCGCTCCCACGACGGCGAGCGTCGGCCGCCCGGCCCGTCCCGGACGGTCCGGCCGTCCGGGACGTTCAGGGCGTTCGATGCCGGACATCAGCGGCCGGTGCCTCCGTAGACGACGGCCTCGTCGCTGTCGGAGTCGAGCCCGAAGGCGGTGTGCACGGCGCGGACGGCCTCGGGGACGTCGTCCTTGCGGGTGACGACCGAGATGCGGATCTCGGAGGTGGAGATCAGCTCGATGTTCACGCCCGCGTCGGACAGCGCGGTGAAGAAGTCGGCGGTGACGCCCGGGTTGGTCTTCATCCCGGCGCCGACCAGCGAGATCTTGCCGATCTGGTCGTCGTAGCGCAGCGAGTCGAAGCCGATGGTGCCCTTGTTCCGCTCCAGGGCGTCGATGGCCTTGCGGCCCTCGGTCTTGGGCAGCGTGAAGGAGATGTCCGTCAGGCCGGTGGCGGCGGCGGACACGTTCTGCACGACCATGTCGATGTTGATCTCGGCATCGGCGATCGTGCGGAAGATCGCGGCGGCCTCGCCCGGCTTGTCCGGCACGCCGACGACCGTGACCTTGGCCTCGGAGGTGTCGTGCGCGACACCGGAGATGATGGCCTGCTCCACCTGCTTGTCCCCTTGGTTGATCGGCTCGCTGCTGACCCAGGTGCCCTGCAGTCCGCTGAAGCTGGACCGGACATGGATCGGGATGTTGTACCGGCGGGCGTACTCCACACAGCGGTGGAGCAGCACCTTGGACCCGGAGGCGGCCAGTTCGAGCATGTCCTCGAACGAGATCCAGTCGATCTTCCGGGCCTTCTTCACCACACGCGGGTCGGCGGTGAACACACCGTCGACGTCGGTGTAGATCTCGCACACCTCGGCGTCCAGCGCCGCGGCGAGCGCGACGGCCGTGGTGTCGGAGCCACCGCGCCCCAGCGTGGTGATGTCCTTGGTGTCCTGGCTGACGCCCTGGAAACCGGCGACGATGGCGATGTTGCCCTCGTCCAGCGATTCACGGATCCGGCCCGGCGTGACGTCGATGATCCGGGCTTTGTTGTGGACCGAGTCGGTGATGACACCTGCCTGGCTGCCGGTGAAGGACTGGGCCTCGTGGCCCAGGTTTTTGATCGCCATCGCCAGCAGGGCCATGGAGATCCGCTCCCCGGCGGTCAGCAGCATGTCGAGCTCGCGCCCGGCAGGAATGGGGGAAACCTGCTCGGCGAGATCGATCAGCTCGTCCGTCGTGTCGCCCATCGCGGAAACCACGGCGACCACCTGGTGGCCGTTCTGCTTGGCTTCCACGATCCGCTTGGCGACGCGCTTGATGCCCTCGGCATCGGCTACGGAGGAGCCTCCGTACTTCTGCACGACAAGGCCCACGTGCGCTCCTCGCTCAATCCGTCTCTTTCCGCCCGTACGTAGATGTACAGCGGTCGGCTCAGTCTATCGAGCGTCCGAAAATCCCCTTCCTGATATCGCATGGTGAGATTTCGGCGCCCGTCCAGGCAGGTACATGCCCCGAGGGGCGCCGGTCACTCGGAAAGTGCCCCGCGTCACACCCTCACGGACGCTCGACGACCAGGTCCTTCCGGCCCGCGCAGGCGGCCAGGGCGCGGATGTCGCCGGGGTCGTCGGTGAGGATCGGGGCCTCGTCGTACGCGATCGAGGCGAGGACGACGCCGGCATCGACGACGCCGGAGGTCTTGTTCTTCCGGCAGAGGACGGCGGCGGCCTTCGCCATGGCCTCCGTCAGCGGCAGCACCTCGCAGCCGTGCAGGACGCGGTGCAGCCCCGCCGCCTTCGGACGCGTGTCCCAGCCCTGGGCCGGCACCCCGGCCGGGACGACGGGTGTCTTCCCCCGGCTCCTTGGCCATGGCCTCGTCGGTGAGCGGCTCGTCCGCGAGTTCCTCGCGGCAGTTCTCGCAGATGCCCCGATCGATCTTCACCGTGCGTTCGTCCTGGTCGCAGGTGGCGCAGGCCATGATCACGCGGGTCACGCGGGTCACGCGGGCACGCGGTTCGCTCTTGTGCGGGGGCATCTTCGTCTCCAGTCGTCGGCGGGCGAGTCCGCCCGGGTGGGTGACCGTGGGCGGAAGCCCCTCGGTCAGGGCACGGGTGATGCCGTTCGGCGTCGCGCCACGGGACAGCCACTCGGCGGCGAGGGCTTCGAGGGAGCGGCAGTCGCCCTCGGAGAGCGGCATACGGGGTTCGGCGGCGCGGAGCCCGGCGAGGGTCAGGTACGCGACGCTCTCCGGCTCGGCCTCCGGCTCCGGTTCGGGGGCGGGAGCGGAGGCAGGTACGGCCTCGGCGGCGTCCGGCTCCGGCGCCTCGCCCTCGACGCGGGCCAGGCCCGGCTGGTGGTCCCGGGTCACGTCCTTGCCGTGGCGCTCCCGCGCGAACTGCGCCCACCACTCCGGTGACCTGCGCGTCCGTGACCAGTACGTGCGCGTGACCCACCGCATCGTGTTGTCCTCGACGGTGATGTGCTCCTTGATCCACCGCAGGTGGCCGGCCTCGGTGATCCGCGACAGCGACGTGCGCATCGCCTGCCGGCCGTACCGGGGGTGCTCCGCCGCGAGCACCTTGTGGCCCATCGCGTGGCCGGTGTCGAGGTGGTCGATGCAGACGGCGATCTCGGCGTCACGCGGGAGCAGGTGTGCGAAGTCCGGGTCCGCGTGCGGGCCCTCGTCACCTGCGAGGCGTTTCCCGTACCCCGTTTTGGCCATGGGGTAGGACGGGGACGGCAGGGCGGGGCCAGGGTGGGCGTGAGCCACGATCGAAGTCTCCGTTCGATCCGCAGGTCTAGGCCCCGGAGCCGGTGTTGGTGCACCGCCCGGGGCCGATCTGTTTGGCCGCCGCGCACCTAGAGCCGCTTTACGTTCCGGCGCAAGCCGATCACGGAACGTCACTCTTTCGAGGTAGGGCGCCTCAACTCGGCTCAGGACTCGGTTGGTTGGGTTGTTCAACCAGACCAGAAAAACCCGGAAAACCCAGGGGAAGAGCTCGAAGCCCGGAGCTCAAGCTCCGGGCTGAACTGCGGCGATGAACGCCCCGTGATCCGGGGGGAGTTGGCCTCCGGCGAGGATTTTTCAGATGACTTTTCAGGAGAAAACCGTGTCTGTCTGCCTCACTGTCGTTAGTTCTGATGAATCGGCCGAACGGGCCGGTCCGGTCCAACGGAAGGAAACAGCGCGAATGTACGGCGCACGGCGTTTGGCGGCGGTGGCCTCGGTGGCGGGGATGCTGATGGCGGCATCGGCCGGCATGGCCTCGGCGCAGGGTGGGGATCGCGACGGGGGACCCGGCGGTCTGCTGTCCAACGTGTCGGGCAGGAACTCCTCCGGCCACGCCAACCTCTGCGGCACGGGCAAGCTGGCCCTCTTCAAGGACCGCACCTGTGTGACCAAGGACGGCGGCCACAAGGGCGGCGGGGACCGGGTGGGCCCCAGCGGCGGCATCCTGTCCAACCTGGTCTTCGCCCGCAACGCCTCCGGCCACAGCAACAACTGCGGCAACGAGACGGTCTCGGTGATGAGCCGCACCACCTGCGTCACCGTGGAGCACTGAGACACCTGAGACATCCGAGACATTTGAGACCTCCGAGATCTCTGAGTTCTCTGAGGTATCTGAGGTATCTGAGATCCCTGTGACCGCCGAGGCCACTGAGTCGGCCACCGGACCAGGCAACAGAGATCAGGACGGCGAGCAGTGACGGGAGCCGGTGACCGCGACATGGCGGTCACCGGCTCCCGCGGTACGAGGAACGGCAGAAGGCGGGCAGTACAGGTGGAGTTGTCGTCGACGCGACTGTGTATCGGTGTGGTGGCGCCGCTGACGGGGCGGCTGGCCCCGTTGGGGAAGCCGCTGTCGTACGTGCTGGGCGCGCTGGCGCCCCGGCTGCGGCACGTCCGCAACGGCGGTCGCCGCCACGAGGTGTCGATCGCCGTGCGGGACAGCCGTTCCGACCCGGAGGCGGCCCGGCAGGCGGTGCGCGACCTGGTCGCCGAGGACCGGGCGCAGATCGTGCTGACCATGGCCGGGACCCGGGTGCTGCCCGCCGTCGCCGACACCTGCGAGGAGGTGGGCGTCCCCTGTCTGTCGACCACGTTTCCCTGGCAGGCGTACGTCCACGCGCGCGGCGCCGGCCCCGCGCACCGCTTCCGGTGGACGTACCACTTCGCCTGGGGCCTGGACGACATCGCCGCCGTCTTCGCCTCCCTGTGGGAGGGGATCGGCGGGCGGGGCCCCGTCGGCTGCCTGTGGAACGACGACCTGCAAGGTGATCTGCTGCGCCACGACCGGTACGGCTTCGCCCCGGTGACGTCCGCGCGCGGGCACACCCTGGTCGACCTCGGCCCCTACCGCGAACCGGCCGGCGACTTCGGCCCGCAGGTCGGCCGGATGCGTGAGCACGCGACCGAGGTGATCACCAGCGCCGCCACCGCCGCCGACCTGGCCCTCTTCCACCGCCAGGCCCGGCAGGCGGGTCTGCGGCCCCGGCTGATCACCTGCTCGCGCTGGCTGACCTACCCCCACACCCACACCACCCCCGCCCCGGACGTCCACGCCGAGCTCGCCGACGCGCGGGTGGCGACCCTGGTCTACTGGAGCCCCGACCACCCCTACCGCTCCAGCCTGGACGGCACCACCTGCGCCGAGCTCGCCCGCTCCTACCGGCAGGACACCGGCGAGTCCTGGCTCCAGCCCCTGGGCCTGGCCCACGCCCTGTTGGAGACCGCCCACCACGCCCTCGCCACCGCCGGGGACCCCGCCGACCGCGCCTCCGTTGCCGAGGCCCTCGCCACCGCGCGCCTCGACACGATCGCCGGGCCCCTCGACTGGACGCGGGGGCCCACGCCCAACATCGCCCTCCTGCGCCTGACCGGCGGACAGTGGCACCCCGGCCCGCAGGGTCCCCGCCTCGCCGTCGTCACCGACGCCGGGAACACCGGCGTCCCCCTCACCGGAGAGCTCACACCGGCGCGGTGAGAAGGAGGAGGAGGAGGACGGTGGCCGCCGCGCGGCGGGCGTACGGGAGGACAACCGCCACCGCGTGCCTCATCCTGGGAGGAAGACTGCCGGTCGACGTGCTCGACGAAGGGCCGGATCCGTGCATGACGTGCCGATGTGGCTGTGGATGGTGTTCGCCGTCACCGTACTGGTGTCGCTGGCGGTCGACCTGCTCGCGCACCGGCAGGCGCACATCATCGGTTTCCGTGAGGCCGCCGCGTGGAGCGGGGTCTGGGTGGGGCTGGCGATCGTGTTCGGCGCCGCCGTCTTCCTCGTGGTGGGGACGACCGCGGGGGTGGAGTACACGACCGCGTGGCTGCTGGAGAAGAGCCTGTCGGTCGACAACCTCTTCGTCTTCGCGCTGATCTTCGGCTACTTCCGAGTGCCGCGCGCCTACCAGCACCGCGTGCTGTTCCTCGGTGTCCTCGGCGCGCTGGTCTTCCGCGGTGTCTTCCTCGCCGCCGGTGTGGCGGTGGTCAGCCGCTTCACCGCCGTCCTGTTCGTCTTCGCCGCCATCCTCTTCTACAGCACGTACAAGATCCTCAGGGAGGAGGAGGGCAGTTTCGACCCCGGCCGGAGCATCGCCGTCCGCATGCTCCGCAAGGTCGTGCCCGTCCGGGACGAGTACGCCGGGGCCCACTTCTTCGTCAAGGAGGCCGGGCGGCGCGTGGCCACCCCGCTGCTCGCCGTCGTCGCCGCGATCGAGGCCGCCGACCTCGTCTTCGCCGTCGACAGCGTGCCGGCCGTCCTGGCCGTCAGCAGCGACGCCTTCATCGTCTACACCAGCAACGCCTTCGCCATCCTCGGCCTGCGCGCCCTGTACTTCATGCTCGCCGGGCTGCTCGACCGCTTCCACTACCTGAGCAAAGGGCTGGCGCTCATCCTCGCCTTCATCGGCGTCAAGCTCATCCTCCAGGCGTCCCACAAGCTGATCAGCGCCGACGTCCCCGAGATCCCCTCGCCCCTCAGCCTCGCCGTCATCGTCGTCGTCCTGGCCGTCTCCGTCGGGCTCAGCCTGCTACGGCCCCCGCCCGGCCCGGCGGACACCGGTTCCCCGTCCTCGGCCTCCCCCTCCGAGAAACCAACACCAAAAGACCCCTAAAAGCGGGCAAAACGGACGTAAAATGTCGACTATGGACCCCGTACAGAAATCCCGGACGCGCCCCCGGAACCCTTACGTCTGCCGCTCCTGCAAACAGCCGGTGGACGCCGTCGTGGAGCGCCACAAGAACATGGGCGTCTTCGTCCCCTACTGGGTCGCGGGCCCCTGCCACAACCCACGCTGCGACCAGTACGTGCCGGAGCAGGTGCCGATCAGCTCGGTACGCGGCGCCACCTGGAAGAACCTGGCCGGCTGGACCCACCGCTGACCGCCACCGGCCACCGCTGACCACCACTGGTCACCGCTGACCACCACTGGTCACCGCTGACCCCGGTGGCCGCCACCGAGGCCGCGTCCACTGGAGCCGAGGCCACGCCTACTGGACCGGCCGCAGGCCCAGCGGGCCCGCGATCTCCTCGACCATCACCCGGCCGGCCTCCGCCTCCAGCGCCTCGTCGCCGAGACCCTGGTCGGTGTCGAGGCCGTCCAGTTCCTCCAGGGGCTGGTTCAGGCGGACGTGGGCGACGACGGACTGCAGCGCCCGCAGGGTCGCCGAAGCCGTCGAACCCCAGTTGGAGAAGTAGGAGAACTGCCACCACCACAGCGCTTCCGTGGTGCGGCCCGCGCGGTAGTGGGCCATGCCGTGGCGCAGGTCGGTGATGACGTCGGTGAGGTCGTCGGAGATACGGGCCGGGACGGGCGCCCTGCGGGGCTCGTAGGGGTCGAAGACCTCGGAGTAGACGTCGACGGGGTCCAGGAGGCGGGCGAGGTTCTCGCGCAGTTCGTCCACGTCCTGCTCCGGGCCCGGGTCGGGCTCGTAGCGCTCGTCGGGGACGATGTCCTCGTGGGCGCCCAGCCGGCCGCCTGCCAGCAGGAGCTGGGAGACCTCCAGGAGGAGGAAGGGGACCGCCGAGTCCGGTTCGTCGCCCTTGGCGACCTCCGTGACCGCGACCAGGAAGCTCTCGATCTGGTCCGCGATCTGCACCGCGAAGTCGTCGGGGTTCTGGTGGGTCGCGTGCAGCGTGGCGTCAGACATCTAGGAGTCGTCTCCCCTCGAAGGCGCGGCCGAGGGTCACCTCGTCCGCGTATTCCAGGTCGCCACCCACCGGGAGGCCGCTGGCCAGGCGGGTGACCTTCAGGCCCATGGGCTTGATCATGCGGGCGAGGTACGTGGCCGTGGCCTCGCCTTCGAGATTCGGGTCCGTGGCCAGGATGAGCTCCGTGACCGTCCCGTCGGCCAACCGCGCGAGAAGTTCCCGTATACGCAGGTCGTCGGGGCCGACACCGTCGATCGGGCTGATCGCGCCACCGAGGACGTGGTACCGGCCGCGGAACTCACGTGTGCGCTCGATCGCCACGACGTCCTTCGGCTCCTCGACGACACAGATGACGGCCGGGTCGCGGCGCGGATCGCGGCAGATGCCGCACCGCTCCTCCTGTGCGACGTTGCCGCAGACCGCGCAGAAGCGGACCTTCGCCTTCACTTCCATGAGGGCCTGAGCGAGCCGCCGCACGTCGGCCGGTTCCGCCTGGAGGATGTGGAAGGCGATCCGCTGCGCGCTCTTCGGACCGACGCCGGGCAGCCGCCCCAGCTCGTCGATGAGGTCCTGGACCACGCCTTCGTACAACGGACTGCCGTCCTTCCTGAGGTTCCTTCACTACGTACGGTAGATGCCCGCGGATGTCTGAGAAAGCCGTCCCGGGAAGCCACCCCGGAAAGCCGTACCGGGGAACCGGCCCGGGAAACCGGCCGTCTTCCGGGGCGGCCCCGGCGGCGCCGGGTCAGAACGGCAGGCCGGGGATACCGCTGCCGCCGCCCAGGCCCTGGGCGAGGGGGCCGAGCTTCTGCTGCTGGAGGGTCTGCGCGTTCTCGTTGGCCGCCTGGACGGCCGCGACGATCAGGTCGGCGAGGGTCTCGGTGTCCTCCGGGTCCACCGCCTTGGGGTCGATCTCGAGGGCGCGCAGCTCACCGGAGCCGGTGACGGTGGCCTTCACCAGGCCGCCGCCCGCCTGTCCGCCGACCTCGGTCCGTGCCAGTTCCTCCTGCGCCCGAGCCAGATCCTGCTGCATCTTCTGGGCCTGCTGGAGCAGCTGCTGCATGTTGGGCTGGCCACCACCGGGGATCACGATCAGCTCCTCTTCCGGGCTCGTTCGTCACGGGTTTTCCCGTTCGGCACGAGCCTACGTGGTCCGGGCGGCGCTCGCCCCGGCACTCTTTCGAGTGATTCGGTCATCCGCCCTATATCCGATCAAGGCCCCCTTCCGGGCGGTAAGGCGGCGAAACCCAGGTCGCCGCCACCCATTGAGCGGTAGGAAGAGGGGCGGCGCGTCAGCCACAGGGGTCCTCAGGTGTCACGCGTGCGCCACAGGGTAGTCACGCACGGTGATCAACGTGTTCTGTCGTGAGCGGTAGGGAGTGCGGGTGGGTCAGCCGGAGATGCAGCCCGAGAGGACGCCGCGGGACGGGCGAGACGGACGGGACGGGCGGGGCGGGCGGGGCGGGCCCGGTGGGCCCGGTGGGCGGAGCGGGCGCGACGGGCGAGGCGAGAGGGCGGCCGGGCTCAGGCCGGGCGACCTGACCGGGCGGGCGTTCCCGCTCGGGGACTGGGGGCAGCCCGCCGAGCGGCTGGACGAGCTGTACCGGTGGGTGGAGCGGGGGGCGCTGGACACGGCCGCCTGGTATCTCGCGGACCGGGCGGGGAAGCGGCGCGCGGCACGGGCGCTGCGGACGGGCGCCGCCCTGGGGGCGGTCACCGGGGCGGCACTGCCGCTGCTGGACATGACGGGCGTGGTGGGCGGGGTCGCCCCCTGGGGGTATCTCGCGCTGCTGCTCGGGGTGGCGTGCGTGGCCGGGGACCGGTTCTTCGGGGTGACCTCGGGGTGGATGAGGGACGTGGCGACCGCGCAGGCGGTGCAGCGCCGGCTCCAGGTGCTGCAGTTCGACTGGGCCTCCGAGAGCATCCGGGAGGTGCTGGGGCCGGCCGAGGGGACGGCGAGCGAGGCGGCGGAGCGGTGCCTCGGGGTGCTGCGGCGGTTCTCGGAGGACGTGACCGAGCTGGTGCGTACGGAGACGGCGGACTGGATGGTGGAGTTCCGGACCGGGGCGGCGCCGCTGGGAATCCAGTCGTCGGTGCCCGGCGGGCCGCGGCCGGAGCAGGGGGCGGCGAGCGGCCGGTTCGCCCTCCCGCCGGGGGCCGCCCGGCCGAACATGCCGCGGCAGCGGCCGCCGGAGCCGCGCTGATCTCTCTTCCGGGAGCCTTCGGACTTCCGTCTCCCAGGAGACCCCCAGGAGACCCCGGATCGCCCGGAAGCCCTCGGAAGGGCTCTTCGAGGGCGGGCGGCTCACTCCCTCCGGTACGTCAGGCTCCCCTCCGCTCCCGTGTGCACGCGCTGGAGCCTGCCGTCCGGCAGCAGGGTGACCCGGGAGGACTCCCCCGGGGTGCAGGAGGAGCGGGGCTGCCCGACCGTCACGGTGGACGGGCCGATGCGCAGCGGGCCGTCGGGGCCGGGATCCGACGTCAGCTCGGCCTCGAACACGCAGTGGTAGGTGCCGTTCCCGGCGGGGCCGTCGGCGACGAGGGACAGCACCGTGTCGCCCACCTCGCCCTGCCGGATGGTCAGCCGCCGGGTGTGCCGCCCCGCCGCGTTGTCGATGGTCGTCGTCCAGGTGCCCAGGTAGTCGGCCGGGACGGCGCCGTCCGCCTCCGTGGTGGCCGGGCGGGTCGTGGACTCGGCCGGGGACGGGGCGGCGGGCGTGCTCGCGCCGGGCGTGTCCGTTCCCGGGGCCGGGGGCGCGCTGGTGGGCGGGGCGGTCGTGGGACCGCCGTCCGCCAGGTCGCCGCCGCCGTTCATCAGCGCGTACACCGTGCCGCCTGCGGCGAGCGCGACGACGAGGGCGACCACGACGAGCAGCACGGTGGTACGGCCGCCCGGCCGCGGCTCGCGCGGCGGGCCGTAGGGCGGGGTCGAGCCGGGCGGCGGGGGCCCGTAGGGCGGGGTCGAGCCGTACGCGCCGCCGTACGGAGCCGGAGCCGCGTACGGCTGCTGGTACGGGCCCGGCGTGCCGGGGGCCGCGCCCCAGGCGCCGGGCGCGGCGGACCGGGGGTGCGGCTGCGGGTGGCCGTGGGCCGCGGGGTGGGCGGGCGGCGGGGCCGGGGTGTTCTGGCCCGCGATCAGGGTGGGGAGGTGGTCGAACGGGGTGCCGCCGCCCGGCCGTCCGGGCGGGGGCGGGCCGGGGGTGCCGGACGGGTCCGGGCCGGGCGGCGGGTGCGGGCCGCCGTCCTCGGCGGCGGGCCCGTGCTCGGGTACGGCGCCGCCGGGCGGTGCCGTACCGGCCGCCGTACCGACCGCCGTCCCGTTGCGCGGCGCGGCGCCCGCGCCCGGCCCTTCCGGGTGCTCGGTGTCCAGCAGCCGTACCGCGTGCCGTCCGAGCTGGGCCACCAGGGCGCTCGGCAGCCACGGGTCGCGTGAGCGGCCGTCCACGACGGTGTCCCCGGCGCCGGTGCGCTCCAGGACCTCGTCGAGCCCCGGCCGGGCGGCCGGGTCCTTCTTCAGGCAGGCGCGGACGAGGTCGGCGATGCCCTCGGGCACGCCCTGGAGGTCGGGTTCCTCCTGGGCGATGCGGAACATCAGGGCGTGCACCCCGCTGTCGCTGGTGCCGAAGGGCAGCGTGCCGGTGGCGGCGTAGGCGAGGACCGAGCCGAGGCAGAAGACGTCGCAGGCGGACGTGACGCGGTCGCCGCGCACCTGCTCGGGCGCCATGAAGCCGGGCGATCCGACGAGCGCGCCGGTGCGGGTGAGCCCCGCGTCGGTCACGCTCTGCAGGGCTCGCGCGATGCCGAAGTCGATGACGCGCGGGCCGTCGATCGTCACCAGGACGTTGGACGGTTTCAGGTCGCGGTGCACGATCCCGGCGGCGTGGATGTCCTTCAGGGCGCGGGCGAGCCCGGCGGCGAGGATGCGGACCGACCGCTCGGGCAGCGGCCCGTGGTCGTGCCCGACGACCTGCTGGAGGCTGGGCCCGGCGACGTATCCGGTGGCCACCCACGGCACGGCGGCCTCGGTGTCGGCGTCCAGCACCGGTGCCGTCCAGTGCCCGCCGACCCGGCGGGCGGCCCGCACCTCCTGCCTGAACCGCGCCCGGAACTCCTCCTGCGCGGCCAGCTCCTCGCGCACCAGCTTCACGGCGACCGTGCGTCCCCGGTCGGAGCGGGCCAGATAGACGTACCCCATCCCGCCGGCGCCGAGCCGCGCCAGCAGCCGGTAGGCGCCGATGCGGCGCGGGTCTCCCGGCCCCAGTCTCTCCATCGTTGCGCCGCCTTCCCCCGTACCAGAGCAACAGATCGAGAATAGTGCGGGGCCGGGTTCCGGGGACCCGGGCGTCGTCTACGGTTCCGTAACAGGCGACTTGGGCGTGCCGCGCACGTCACGCACGTCGTGTGCGGCAGGTGCGCCGTGCACGCCGTGTGCGTCGAGTGCGTCGAGTGCGTCGAGTGCGTCGAGTGTCGCGGACAGGCGTTCGAGTGCCTGAACGGCGTCGGCCAGTTCCGCCTCGCCGTACGCCTCGGCCAGGCGCTCGGCGAAGGCGGCGTGCCCCGGGTCGATGCGGGCGACGGCGGCCCGGCCCGCGTCGGTCGGCGCGAGCAGCTTGGCGCGGCGGTGGGCGGGGTTGGGGCGGTACTCGGCCAGGCCCTTCTCCACCAGCAGGTCGGCGACGCGCTGCACGCTCTGCCGGGTGATGCCCATGGCGCGGGCGACGCCGGAGACGGGCAGCGGATCGCGGAGCACTGCGCCGAGCACCTGCCACCAGGCGGCGGTCAGCCCGGCGGGCCGGGCGAGCTCCTCGGCGAGGGCGAGGAACTGCCCGTTGAGCCGGAAGACGCCGAGCGCGGCCCGGCTGAACAGGTCCTGGCGCTCCCGGCTCACCGCGTGCCCGCCTTCTCCAGCACGGCGTACGCCTCGGCGTCGGAGTCGTGGAACAGGCGGTACCAGGCGTCGAGGACCTCGCCCTCGTACACGCCGAGCAGGCGCAGGATCTCGCGGGCGAAGGCGACCGGCTCGGTGGGGCCTGCGGTGACCAGGCCGCCGTCGGTGACCGCGTCGGCCTCGACGTACCGCGCGCCGCCCGCGTAGCCGGTCGCGGCGAGGTAGAAGGGGGCGGCGCTGGTGTGGGCGCGGTCGTCGAGCAGGCCCTCGCGGGCCAGTCCGGCGGTGGCACCGCAGATCGCGGCGACGGGCACACCGGCGTCCAGGAAGGCGCGGGCGGCGCGGGCGAAGGGCGCGAGATCGTCGCCCGCGTCCCACAGGTCGGCGCCCGGGAGGATCAGCAGGGAACTGTCCTCGGGGCGCAGCTCCTCCAGGGCGGTGTCGGGCAGGACGCGCAGGCCGCCGATGCTGGTGACCGGGCCGGCGGGCGGGTTGGCGACCGGGCCGGTGGCCGAGTCGGCGGACGGGCCGATGGACGGGTCGGCGGACGGGCCGATGGACGGGTCGGCGGACGGGCCGATGGACGGGCCAGTGGCCGAGTCGGCGGACGGGCCGGTGGACGAGTCGGTGGACGAGTCGGCGGACGGGCCGGTGGCCGGGCCGGTGGCCGGGTCGGTGGCCGGGTCGGCGGCCGACGGTCCGACGGTGCGGACGGTGTAGCCGGCGCGGGCGAGGAAGGCCGTGGCGTGACCGGTCTCCCAGTCGGCGAAGGTGTCGTACACGGCGAGGTGGACGGGCTTCCGGCTCTCGTGAGCGGGGGTACCGGTGGTGTTGGTGTCGGTGGTGCTGGTGGTGCTGGTGGTGCCGTTCATGGTTCCTCCTCGAACCCGAAGGCTTATGACAGCAAGCTGTCATTTTCGCAGCATGCTGTCAACCCTTGTCCGAGCGTCGACAACCTGTCGCGGAAAGCCCCGGACCACAGACAGGACGCCGATATCTCGTCCGCATCGCGGACACCTACGCTCGGGCGCATGACCCCTCAGCTCCCTCAGCCCAGCCCCGAGGCCGGCGCGGCCGTCAAGGCCGCCGACCGCGCGCACGTGTTCCACTCCTGGTCCGCCCAGGAGCTCATCGACCCGCTCGCCGTCGCCGGCGCGGAAGGGTCGTACTTCTGGGACTACGACGGCAACCGCTACCTCGACTTCACCAGCGGTCTCGTCTTCACCAACATCGGTTACCAGCACCCGAAGGTCGTCGCCGCGATCCAGGAGCAGGCAGCGACGATGACGACCTTCGCGCCCGCGTTCGCGGTCGAGGCGCGGTCGGAGGCGGCGCGGCTGATCGCCGAGCGGACGCCCGGCGACCTGGACAAGATCTTCTTCACCAACGGCGGCGCGGACGCCGTCGAGCACGCGGTGCGCATGGCCCGGCTGCACACGGGCCGCCCCAAGGTGCTGTCGGCGTACCGCTCGTACCACGGCGGCACCCAGCAGGCGATCAACGTCACCGGCGACCCGCGCCGCTGGGCCTCCGACAGCGGCTCGGCGGGTGTCGTCCACTTCTGGGCACCTTTCCTCTACCGCTCGCGCTTCTACGCCGAGACCGAGGAGCAGGAGTGCGCGCGGGCGCTGGAGCACCTGGAGACGACGATCGCCTTCGAGGGGCCGCAGACCGTCGCCGCGATCGTCCTGGAGACGGTCCCGGGCACGGCGGGGATCATGGTGCCGCCGCCCGGTTACCTCGCCGGTGTGCGGGAGATCTGCGACAAGTACGGCATCGTCTTCGTCCTCGACGAGGTGATGGCGGGCTTCGGCCGGACCGGTACGTGGTTCGCGGCGGACCTGTTCGACGTCACGCCCGACCTGCTGACCTTCGCCAAGGGCGTGAACTCCGGGTACGTGCCGCTGGGCGGCGTCGCGATCTCCGGAAAGATCGCGGAGACGTTCGCCAAGCGCCCCTACCCCGGCGGACTGACGTACTCCGGGCATCCGCTGGCCTGCGCCGCCGCCGTGGCGACGATCAACGTGATGGCCGAGGAGGGCGTCGTGGAGCACGCCGCCCGGCTCGGGGCCGAGGTCGTCGGGCCGGGGCTGCGGGAGCTGGCGGAGCGGCACCCGAGCGTCGGCGAGGTGCGCGGCGTCGGCATGTTCTGGGCGCTCGACCTGGTGAAGAACCGGGAGACCCGCGAGCCGCTGGTGCCGTACAACGCGGCCGGTGAGGCCAACGCGCCGATGGCCGCCTTCGCCGCCGCCGCCAAGGCCCACGGCGTGTGGCCGTTCGTGAACATGAACCGGACGCACGTCGTGCCGCCGTGCAACGTGAGCGAGGCGGAGCTGAAGGAGGGGTTCGCGGCGCTGGACGCGGCGCTGTCCGTGGCGGACGAGTACACGGAGTAGTCCCTCCCGGGCGTCTCCCCAGTCGCTCACCCGGGGGTCCTCTCATCCGTCCTCCCGGGCGGGCACTTGCCCGCGCTCTCGTCCGCGCCTCTCGTCCGCGCCTCTCGTCCGTGCTCTCGTCCGCGCTCTTGTCGGGCCGCGCGGGCGCGTAAGGTGGCGTGTTCGGAGACATATGGCACGCCTGTACGACACATCCGTACAGCACGCCACCCGACGCGACGAGGAGACGCCCGACCATGCCCGGCCCCAGTGGCACCGGCGCCGTGACACGCAGCACCCTGCGCCAGCAGATCGCCGACGCGCTCCGCGACGAAGTGCTGGCGGGGCGGTTGCAGCCCGGGCAGGAGTTCACGGTGAAGGAGATCGCCGAGCAGTACGGCGTCTCCGCCACCCCCGTCCGCGAGGCGCTCGTCGACCTGTCCGCGCAGGGGCTGCTCGACGCCGACCAGCACCGCGGCTTTCGGGTCCACGAGTACTCGGTGGACGACTTCCGCGGCATCGTCGAGGCCCGCGGTCTCGTCATCGACGGGATGTTCCACGCCGTCGGCGCCGGCCGGCTGAGCGCGCTGGGGTCCGGTGAGGCCCGCGCCGCCGCCTCCCTCGCCGGGGTCCGGCGGCGCGGCGAGGAGGCGCAGCGGGCCGCCGGTGCCGGGGACCTGACCGTCCTCATCGGCTACGACCTGCGCTTCTGGCGCGAGCTGAGCGCCCTGTTCGGCAACCCCTACCTCTCCGACTTCCTGCACCGGCTGCGCGTGCAGAGCTGGGTGTGCACGGTGCAGCACCTGCGCCGGATGGGCGACCTGCGGGGCACGTTGTGGTCCGGCCACACCGACCTGGTGGACGCCCTGACGCGCCGTGACACCGACACCGCCCACGCGATCATCGACGCCTACAACGCCCACTCCCTCGCGCTCATCGAACGGCTCGCCGCCGGATGAGTGCCTGCTGAGTACCTGATGACCGCCGGATACCCGCCGGATACCCGCCGGACGAGCGGCCCTCGCGGGTCGTGACCGGGCGCCGTCCGGGTAGGGGATCCGCACGAGGGGATGCACGAGGGGACGCACGGGGGGATCCACCCTCGTGCCGCACCGACTACCCTTCCCTGACCACCGTGCCGTGTGAGGAGTCCTCTTTTGGCCTGTGACCTGTGGCTCGTACCGCTCGTCGACGTCCTGTGCCACACCCCTGACAATCCCTTCGCCGAGGAACTCGCGGAATACAACAGGGTGCTGGCCGAGGCCGGGCTGCCGCCGGTCCCGGTGTACCCGTACATGCCGGGGCTGTCGGGCGAGGTCGCCCCGGTCGCCGGCTTCGACTACGACGCGCTGCACTTCCTGCGCCGCGCCTACCTGCTCCAGGTGTGCGGTCTGCCGGTGACGCCGGTGGACGAACTCGGCGGCGACTACGAGCAGTTGCTGGAGATGTTCGAGGCGACGGCCCAGCAGTCGCACCTCGTCTGGCACTACGACCACGCGGGCGCGTACGTCCCCGTGGACTTCCCGCACCCGCTCTCCAGTGACGAACTCCTGGCGGGCGGCGGCCCGTTGGGCTCCTCCCACACCCTCCTGCGGGAGCTGGAGCACGTCGCTCCGGCCCTCGGCATCGACCCGGCCAACCCCCCGGCGGCCCCGCGGTCGCCCCTCGCCCCCACGGAGCTGGAGGAACCCGCCGTACCCGCCCCGTACGACCCGAGCCCCTTCGCCCGCGAGCGGCACGTGTGGCTGGGGCTGCACGCGGCGGCGACCCGGAGCCTGGCCCAGGGATCGATGATCGTGTTCAGCTGAGCGCCGATGAGCGCCGACGGGGTCAGCCCAGCCGGGAGAGGCCCTTCTGCAGGTCCTCCGCGTTCATGATCGGGGTCACTTCGACCTCGGCGTTCAGCTGGGTGAAGAACGGCTCGCCGGTGGGAGGCAGATCCGAGCTGTCCTGCATGTCGAGGATCAGCAGGGCGGTCCGCCGGCCGCCGAGGGGGCCGAAGTAGGCGGCCTCCGGCTTGAGCTGGTCGAGGATCGCCTTCATCCGCTCGGGCATCTTGCCGCTGCGGATGACCTCGTTGGCCTTCTCGGTGTCCAGGGTCGCCTTGAGCAGCACGCGCATGGCCATCACCTTCTCCTGCTCCCTCCAGGCTAGGGCCGGGCGCGTGGAACGGCGACTTCCGGCCCGGGCCCGCGCCGATCACGCCGATCACGGAGGCCGGGGCGCCGGACATCTCCTGCCGCGCGCGGCGAGCCCCGCCCCATTCGCCCCGCTCACCACGCACAAACGGTGATCACCGACCAGGAGCCCGGCGCCTCCCCCCACCGTGCTCGAGATCGGCGGCGCGCGAGAGTGCGTCAGCAATCAGACGGACCATTTCACGCCATGCCCAGAACCGCCTCCTTCTGTTCATGGTCGACTGTCATTGCGATCGGTTACGGCCAGATCTGCGCAGGCGATGACCGACTGGGCGGCACCCGCCGCTTCGACCTCGACGCAGCAGGCCGGGTCACCACCGTCCACGCCTCCCACTGGACGGAGACCTACGCCTACGACACCGCGGGCAACCAGACCCACGCCACCTGGCCGGACTCCATGCCGGGCCGGGAAGCGACCGGCGACCGCACCTACACCGGCACCCGCATCACCCGCGCAGGCAACGTCCGGTACGAACACGACGAAGCCGGCCGCATCACCCTGCGCCAGAAGACCCGCCTGTCCCGCAAACCGGACACCTGGCACTACACCTGGGACGCCGAGGACCGCCTCACCTCCGTGACCACCCCCGACGGCACGACCTGGCGCTACCGCTACGACCCCCTGGGCCGCCGCACCGCCAAACAACGCCTCGCCGCCGACGGCGAAACCATCCTGGAACAGACCGACTTCACCTGGGACGGCACCACCCTCGCCGAACAGACCACCCGCGTCCCCCACACCGCCCGGCCGGCCATCACCCTCACCTGGGACCACCAGGGCCTGCGCCCCCTGACCCAGACCGAACGCAAGACACCGGCCGACGCACCCCAGGAAGAAATCGACTCCCGCTTCTACGCGATCGTCACCGACCTCATCGGCACCCCCACCGAACTCGTCGACGAACACGGCGACATCGCCTGGCACACCCGCACCACCCTCTGGGGCACCACCACCTGGAACCGCACCGCCACCGCCTACACCCCCTGCGCTTCCCCGGCCAGTACTACGACCCCGAAACCGGCCTCCACTACAACTACTTCCGCCACTACGACCCCGAAACCGCCCGCTACCTCACCCCCGACCCCCTCGGCCTCGCCCCCGCCCCCAACCCCGCCACCTACGTCCACAACCCACTCACCTGGACCGACCCACTGGGGCTCGCGCCATGTGAAAATGGCGGAAGTTGGGACCCCGACGAAGAGCCATATCTCTATCGCGGTGTCGGATACGCAAGCGAAAACAGCGAGCCGGCATGGTTCAAGATGTATCAGGACGCTTTGCGTGGAGTGGCAGAGCCCCTGGGGGGACACTCCGACCCCCAGCTACACGTCGGCGGGCGCACGGACAGCGTATTCACTTCATGGACCACCTATTATGAAGAGATGGCCCTGGAGGAGAGCTATCGGGGGAATGGGCCGGGCGTGGTGTTGCGAATCCCAAACGCCGACAGCCATGATTACCACCGGGTCCCTGGAGTAACATTCCCCTATGACGAGGGCGAGGTACTGATCAGAGGCACAGTACGCGGAGCAGAAATCAGCATCAACGGAGGACCATGGATAACACCAACCTAAAGAAACTACTTCTACTCGCCGCGCAAGAAGGGGTAGCCCCTCAAGAACTCGTACACCTGGCAGACGAAGAAACAATCATCGAGGAAGGAAGAGTATCCCGAACCAACCTACTGAATATATACACCCGGCGACTCAACAGAACAGCCGGAAATCCAGAACTACACGAAGCGACTATCCACCTAGTCGAATTCCTGAGAAGCCACCCTTCCGAAGAGTTTACCATGATATCCATCCGGTCTACCGCCGGCGGATTCCACTTGTTCCTAGCCGATTCGGATTCATCCAAAATTCTCTTCTGGATGAGAATGTTCTCCATGTCGCGCTAACCCCTGCGGGCGCGCAATAACGGACCGGGAAGTCCTCACGTTCCGGTACATATTGATGAGAAATTCTTGGGGTTCTTGCTGCCATGGCCGCCGACTTGCGGTGACACGCCTTGACGCATGGAAACCTTTGAGTTTCCCATCAGCCTCGATCTTGCGTGACGGTCCGCCGACGGAGTCGGTGGACCATTTCGCTTCCGGGGGCTGATAGCGGGCATGTCGGCGGCCCGAGTGTCGCGTCGGGTGGGCGCCGGGTTCCACTGCTCCGGGCTGGGTCCTCTTTTCGTAGGGACAGGTGAATTCGCTGGTCATCCGGGGTTCGGCAGGAGGGTGAGCCGTTCGAGGGCGCCTGTGATCTCATGGGTCCAGGGCCAGTGGCGGGCGAGGCGGAGGATGCGGCGTCGGCCGGTGGTGACGAGCTGGCCGGCCGCGGAGAACAGGCGGAACCGCAGGCGGCGCGGTTCCCAGAGCCTTGCCTGGCCGGTCAGGGCGAGCATGGGCATCCAGGCCAGCAGGTCGAGAGCGATCTGGACGATCTCCAGCCATATCTTGTTCTGTGCGGTGTGGTGCAGGGGCAGGTTGCGCAGGCCGGTCGAACGTGCGGCCCGGATGCGGTCCTCCGCGCGGGCCCGCAGCCGGTGGCGGAGCTCGAGCTCGGCGATCGGCCGGTCGGGGGTGTTGGTGGCGAAGCAGGTGATTCTCATGCCGTCCGCATCTGTGATCCTCAACTGGGCACCGGGATGGGGACGTTCCTTGCGGACGATCAGCCGCATGCCCTTCGGCCAGCCGGTGAGCAGGTCGCCGGTGAGTTCGGCGATCCAGGCGCCGTCGCGGACCTCGCCGTCGGTCTCGACGGCCGGGGTCCAGGCCGATGCCGGGATCTTGAGGACGTGGCTGTGGATGGCTTCGGTGATCACCATGCCGACCGAGCAGGACAGCCAGCGCCCGCGCTGGGCGAGCCAGGCGACGAACTCGTGAGTGCCGCCTGCGGAGTCCGTGCGGATCAGCGTCTGGCGCCCTCGCCGGTACTTCTTCGGCAGCTGGGCCAGAGCGAGGCGGGCGGCACTGATGTGGTCGGCGGCCGTGTTCGAGCCCGCGTTCCCCGGCCTGAGCAGGGCGGCGACCGGCTCTCCGGTTCCGCCCGGGCCGTGATCGACGAAGGCCGTAAGGGGGTGATGGCCATAGGTCTTCTTCCAGGTCGCGGCCGCGTCCTCCTTGCCGGAGTGCGCGATCACCAGGACGCCGTCGAGGCCGACCGTGACCTGTCCGTCGGCGTCCGGGGCGTTCTTGCCGGCCAAGGGCCAGACCCGGTTGCGGACTTCGGACCGTGCGGACCGGATGGCCTGCAGGGCTTTCTCACCGGAGGCGGCGAGGGTGTCGATCAGGCGGGAGACGGTCGGGTCGGAGGCGACCGGGCCGAAGACGGCCGGCTCGCACCGCAGCATCGCGATGTCCGCGAGGCAGTCCCCGCCCAACGCGACCGCCAGTGCAACGTCCAGCAGCACCTTGCCCGGGTCGTGGACGGCCCGCGGCTTGCGCCACGGCGCCAGCGCCTTCGATACCGCCTGATCCAGACCGGTCTTGCGGACCGTTTCGACCAGCAGGACCGAACCGGCCTGCCAGACCACGGCTCGGCCGTCATCCCGGACACGGACACGGGGGTAGGACCCGGTACGCTGCTTCACCTGGAAAGTGCCTCCGACAGGGGCGGGAACAAGGACCTCAGCAATCCTTATTCTCGCTGGTCAGAGGCACTTTTCGCTTACTTGACCGCCTGTCGGACAGCCCGCTACATGAAAGCGCGAGGCTAAGGACATCCAGCTCGAAGCAGAAGGAAACCTCGGGTACAAACTGGATATACCCCTGACCAACCCCGCACACGCGCAGCAGCAGCGCCATCGCCAAGGACTTCCGTGACCAGCATCGACGATCTCTCCCGCCTCTGCCCGCCCCCAACCGACCCGCCCGCCGTGGACTGGTCCGCCGTCGAAAGCACGCTGGGCCGAAGGCTGCCAACCGACTACAAACAACTTGCCACGGTGTACGGACCCGGCAGATTCTGCCGTTTCCTGCACATCCACCACCCGCTCAGCGGCCTGACGAAAACCGCGGTGACCACCTTCCAGGAGCAACTCCAGCGCGACCGTGACCGGCCACACTTGTCAGTTCCCTACACACCTCAGCACCTGGTCGTCGTGGGTGCGACCGACAACGGTGATCACCTCTTCTGGATCACCGATCCTGAAGCCGAGCCCGACCACTGGCGCATCGCCGTCAATGACAGAGACAGCCGTGAGTGGTTCACCTTCCAGGGAACCCTGACCGAATTTCTCGTCTCCGTCCTGAGCGGGGAGACATCTGTCCCCCAATTCCCCGAAGATCTCCTCCAAGGCGCCAGAGACTTCACCCCCTCAACCCCGCAAACCATGACCCCGCCTCCCCGCCCAGCTCCACCGCTTCCCGACACCAACGTCATCCGGAAGTGGGCATGGGCCAACGGCTACGATGACCTCCCTCCCCGCGGACGCGTTCCCGCAGCGATCACCGACGCCTGGAAAGACGCCCACACGGACGCGGAGCACTGAGCGTTTTCAGCGTTGCCTCTCCAAGGTGAGGACGGCTTTGGCGATGACAGTCATGCGGTTGGGGCTGATGCGGGATCTGCGCAAGATCTGCCAGGACTTCAGCCGCGCCATACCGCGCTCGACGGGAGCTCGGGCCTGGGCGAGTGCGCGGTTGACAGCCCGCTGGGTGGCGGTGAGCGTCGTGCCCCACTCGGCCAGGGCGTGCGGGAAGTCGAGTACGGCAGGCTAGGGAACCAACAGGGCTCCTGCGCTGCCGAGTTGAGACGTCGAACACCTCCCTCAACGGCGCGGGAGCCCTGTCCGTTGCGCGCCACGGCCGGCGTCACCGCCGTCACTCGATCAGTGGCCACGCTGAAAACGCTCAATGTTCGCGTGATCCTTGCGACGGAGCTGCCGGATCCGCCTGCCTCGATGCAGGCATGTCATGAGAGGGCCTGAAGATGACTCAGCCCGTCGATCGCACCAAGTCGCTTGAAGAGCTGGACGGAGAACGCTGGGGAGATCCGCCTATAGACGCAACGTCACTGGTAAGGACCGTCTACGAGTGGCGCCGACGCCCCATCGGAACTCTGGAACCTCATGAGCTGGCGCGTTTGATCGGCCAGGATGTCGGATTGCCGTGGCTGCTCCCTCTGGGGGTGGAGACCCTTCGGGAAGAGGCGGAAAAAGTGGCTGCGGGCGGCTTTTTCGACGGCGATTTGCCGTATGCAATGGTCACCAGGAATCCGGAGGTATGGACGGAAAATCCCGAAATCGCCCATGAGCTCAAAAAGACGGTATCTAAACTGCCCGAGATGTCTCGCTACGTAAAACAAGAGGTAGACGCATTCCTTGTCTCGCTTCCTGAGGATGCTTGAGACACTGAGCCGTTTCCAACCTCAGCTTGACGTCGCGAGGTGGAGCGCGAGCGCGGCCTTGACCAGGTCGGTGATGCGGGTTGTGCTGCAGCGGAGCTTGCGCAGTAGCCGCCAGGACTTCAGGGTGGCCATGGCCTGCTCGCCGAGTGCGCGGATCTTGGCGTGGGAGATGTTCACTGCGTGCTGGCCTTCGGAGAGTTTCTCCCAGCGGCCGCGGTAGGGAACGCGGACCGTGGCGCCGGCCCCTTGGTAGCCCTTGTCGGCCCAGCAGCGCACCCCGGCGTCGGCCAGG